>CAZKOC010000381.1:0-2159 GCA_964554275.1 uncultured Weeksellaceae bacterium | reverse complement strand
CCAATATAATCGTTTCCATTTCCGGCTTTCTTTATTTCTTTTAATCTTTGACAAGATTGTTGATTTGTCGCAAAAGTAATAAAAACAAATTTATTTGGTTTTTTTAAATTGCCGCTTCATGAGCTTACTACACATTTTTCATATCAAAATCCTCTTACCTTTCTTGAGAAAATTGGCTAAATTTGCATGCTTAACAAAGAAATATTCAGGATGCATTATCTACATAAAGAAATCGAAAGTAAATGGCAAAAATACTGGGCTGAACACAAAACATTTAAAGCGGAAAACCATTCTGCCAAACCCAAATTTTATGTGTTAGATATGTTTCCTTATCCATCGGGAGCAGGTTTGCATGTCGGGCATCCGCTCGGATATATTGCATCTGATATTTTTTCACGGTATAAACGACTGAAAGGGTTCAATGTTTTGCATCCGATGGGTTATGATTCTTTTGGGTTGCCGGCCGAACAATATGCAATTCAAACCGGTCAGCATCCGGCAGTTACAACGAAAGTGAATATTGAAGGAGGAATTGATAAGCAGGGAAATCAAATAGAAGGTTACAGAAAACAGCTGGACAGAATCGGATTTTCATTTGACTGGAGCCGGGAAGTAAGAACTTCCGATCCGCAATATTACAAATGGACACAATGGATATTTATTCAATTGTTTAATTCTTATTATGATAATGATTTAAATCGAGCGAATTCAATTGATGAATTAATTCAAAAATTCGAAAAAGAAGGAAATCAAAATGTCAATGCAGTTTGTGACGAGGATACACCCTCTTTTACCTCGGAACAATGGAATAATTATTCTAAAAAACAAGAGCAGGAAACCTTATTAAAATATAGATTGACATATCTGGCAGAGGCGGAAGTGAACTGGTGTCCGGCATTGGGGACGGTTTTGGCAAATGACGAGGTTGTGAATGGCGTTTCCGAACGTGGCGGTTATCCGGTCATCCGTAAAAAAATGACCCAATGGATGATGCGCATCACGGCGTATGCCGAACGATTGCTCAATGATTTGGACAAAATCGACTGGCCGGCTCCGATCAAAGACGCCCAAACGTATTGGATTGGGAAGAGCAAGGGAGCATCAATCGAATTTCGAATTTCGGGTTTCGAAGAGCATATTACGGTTTTCACCACCCGCCCCGACACAATTTTCGGAGTTTCGTATGTAGCTTTGGCACCTGAACATCCTTTGGTTCCAAAAATTGTAACTGACGATAGAAAAGAAGCTGTTTTCAAATATATCGAACAAACTTCCAAACGTTCCGAACGTGAACGTATGGCCGATGTCACCAAAATCACAGGGGAATTCACCGGAGCTTATGCAATCCATCCTTTGACGGGAGAGGAAGTTCCAATCTGGATTGGCGATTATGTCCTTTCCGGATATGGAACAGGAGCTGTGATGTCAGTTCCGGCAGGAGATGAACGTGATTATAAATTTGCCAGACATTTTGGTTTGCCCATTCCTGATATTTTTAAGGACAAGAATATTTCCGAAGCTGCTTTTGTTGAAAAGGAAGGTTTTGAATTGCAGGAATCCGGTTTCCTAAACGGATTGGGTTACAAAGAAGCAACCGAAAAAATCATTTCTGTCTTGGAAGAAAAAGGAATTGGAAAAGGAAAAATCAATTACAGGTTGCGAGATGCGGTTTTTTCCCGCCAGAGATATTGGGGTGAACCCGTTCCGGCTTATTACAAGGACGGAATTCCTTATATGATTGAGGAAAAGTATTTACCATTGGTTTTACCAGAGGTAGATGAATATCTCCCAACTGAAACCGGTGAACCACCTTTGGGAAGGGCCAAAGACTGGGCATGGGACATTTCAAAAAAAGAGATTGTAAGCATTGATAAAATTGACGAACAAAACGTTTTTCCTTTGGAATTAAATACAATGCCTGGATGGGCGGGAAGTTCATGGTATTTTCTGCGATATATGGATGCCCAAAATCCAAATGAGTTTGCCTCCAAAGAAGCGATGGATTACTGGAAAGAAGTGGATTTGTATATGGGTGGAAGCGAACACGCGACCGGGCATTTGCTGTATGCACGTTTCTGGCAGAAGTTCTTGTTCGACAGGGGGCTGGTTCCAACTGATGAATTCGCTAAAAAACTAATCAACCAGGGAATGATTTTGGG
>CAZKOC010000380.1:0-2161 GCA_964554275.1 uncultured Weeksellaceae bacterium | reverse complement strand
GGTTGTATATGGTTAAGCGAAAGTTCCGGATTATTTTCCAATTCATGCCAATTATTCTCGTCCGAGAATTTGTATCTGAACAGTACTTTTTCAGCATCTAAAAATGATAAATCACTGAAATGCAAAATTAAATCACGTTCATCTTTTTGAAGCTCAAGATGATGTGAAGCTATGTTTTTTGGTTTCCCGTTTACTTTTATTTGTGTAAGTTCCAGTCTGCCGGTAAGCTGTGTTTGAAGCGCTTTTTGCATATCTACAATCACCAGTCCGTTTTCTACACCCAGCGCAATTTTTTCATTATTTAATTCTTGAAATGAATGGATCAGGTAATTCGTTGGAAGTCCGTCTATTTGAGTCAGCCTGACAACTTCATCTGCTTTTTTCTTGTAGATATGAAGCCCCTCACTGGTTGCAAAATATACATTTTGATTTGAATCTTCTGCAATCCCCCGGAAATGAGTGTCAGCTATGGAGTAATCAAAAACATCTACTTTTTGTATTACTTTGCCGGATTGATCTGTCCGGTTCCACCCTCCAAATGCGGTAAACAACATTGATTTATCTTTTCCTAAACCAATTTTCGTGAAATAATCTCCTACAAATTTTTTTCTGTCGGAATTTATGGTCTTTTGTGAGATATCAATGAACTCATTGTTTGCAGGATTATAATAGCAAATCCCGAAGCTTTTGGGCATCCAGCCGGCAAGCCAGATTCTGTTGTCTTTATCTGTAACGATGTCCTGCCATTTGTTGTCTGTCCAAAATTCAACCGGATTAGTAAATTTCTCATTGATTTTTTCTAACCCCGGCCAATGGTAACGGGTGATTTCCCGCGTTAAAAAAACAACCCAAAGTTCATTTTGAGATGTAATTATGGTTTTAATGATTTCATCACCGGGATTCAGATCAGGTAAATTCAAATTTTCAAACCGGTTATTTTTCCAGATTTTGATTCCGTTGCTTCCTGATAGAAAGATTTGTCCCCCTGAGTGATTGATGTCAAACAATTTTTCATTATCCGAATGGTAAATCAATTCAAAATTTTCATTTGATTTCAGCCAGACATTATTGCCTGTATCCAATGTCCATATTTTGTTTTGAGCCTCATGTGTAATTGAAATCACAGATGAATTGTCTGTTCCGAATTGATGTATTTCAAACGCAGGATTGACAGGCAGCAATTTTGTCAGGCCTTTTGAAGTAGAAAGCCATATTACGTGGGTCAATGAATCAAAAGCAAGATGATGAATGACCTGGCTGTCGGACCTATAAATCTCAGAATACTTATTTTTTTCTAAAAGGTATATGGTTTGTGTACTGTAAAGCAGCAATCCGTTTGAAGTTTCCTCGAATCCCAAAACCATTTGGTTATCAGGCAGCGATCTCAAATAAGTAACATTGTATGTTTTAGGATTGATTTGAATAATCTTTCCGTCAAGAGTAGCAAGCAGGACGTTACCGTTCTTTAGTTTTTTTGCAGCCTGAAAAGAAAGCTTGTTAATCTCATTATTACCGTACAGCTGCAATTTCCCGGAAGTTTCACTCCAAACCCATAAACCTCTTTTTGTGGGAGCCCATATTTCATTTTTATCAATTTCTAAAAAATCAATGCTTAAATTCAGGTTTTTATTCCCGGGATCATATAAAAATGACTGTACTTTTTTTGTGCGGGGATCGTAGTATTTTAAGTGTTCAAAGTCAGCACACCAGATTCTTCCACTTTTATCGGCAAATATATTTTCGTAATGTTCATTGTTTGGATTACTATCGGTCGGAATGCTTTTCACTAAAACATGGGGCGGGGAATAAATATTCGTGATATGACTTAAACCATTTCCATCGGCAAAATAAAATTTACCATCTTTAGAACCGAATCCCAAAACATTGGTTTTTAACTCGGGATGCTGTACAAATCTGTAACCGTCATATAGGGAAATTCCTCTTTGGGTAGAGATGTATAATTCTCCGGTAGGAGTAACAATAGCTTTGTGTATGTTTTCCGAATTTAGTCCTTCTTTTATGCCATATTTATATTCCTTATATACAGATTGTCCGTTTCCATATGTAAAAGCCAAAAGCCAAAAAATAAAAATGCTTGCTTTTTGAATTAAATTCATACCCTGTTCTTACATTATAAAAGTACAACAGGAAGATAATGATT
>CAZKOC010000379.1:0-2174 GCA_964554275.1 uncultured Weeksellaceae bacterium | reverse complement strand
TTGAAAGAAAGCTGGAAAGATGTTCTGGATAAAATGAGCCGACAAATAAATCATTTCGAAGAAAAAATTGAATCCTTAAAAAAAGAACGAAAAGAAAAATCCGCTGCTTTGCAAAATCAGTTGTTTGAGCAATATTCATTTCTGAACAAAGACGGAAAAACTAAAGATCTTGGCACTATTTTCAGTGAAACGATTTATGAAAAACCACCCGCGGCTGCCGGTGAATGTGCTACGCCCAAACTTTTACAGTTCGCTTTTTTGAACAATCTAAAACCACTTGCTTTTGCTGAATTCTGGTGGGGCGCAGCACCAAAATCGGAAATCCGGAAGCACAAACACTTTTATCCGGCTTGCAACGGGAAATGCAAACCGATTTTGAAGCATATGCTGGAAGGGATTCCTCTGGAAGAAAATCTGCTTTTGAAAAATCTGGGTGAAGGAAAAAAAATGCAAACCGTTTACGAAGACGATAGTTTTATGGTGGTAAATAAACCTGCGGAATTGCTTTCCGTTCCTGGGATTGAAATTCAGGATTCGGTTTATGCACGGCTTCAGGCAGAGCTAGATGGCATAGAACCGTTGATGATTCATCGGCTCGATATGTCCACTTCCGGCTTATTGGTCATTGCCAAAACAAAAGAAGCACATAAAAACATTCAGCATCAGTTTTTAAAAAGGACGGTCAAAAAGCGTTATTCAGCACTGCTTTCCAAACGAATTGAGAGTGAAGAAGGTGAAATCAGCCTGCCGCTGCGAGGTGATTTTGATGACCGCCCCAGGCAACTGATATGCTTTGAACATGGAAAAAAAGCCGTCACCAAATGGAAAGTTGTAGAAAGAAATAAAAATACAACTAAAGTTTATTTTTGGCCATTGACCGGAAGAACACACCAGTTGCGGATGCACGCTGCACACGAATTAGGGCTGAATGCGCCGATTGTCGGAGATGATTTGTATGGAACCGCTGCTGACAGATTATATCTTCACGCGGCTTATCTGGAATTCTTTCATCCGAAAACGAGAGAAATTATGAAGTTTGAGGTGAAAGAAGATTTTTAGGTGCAAGAGGAGTCTTTATTTTTTTAATTCTTTTAGTTGCTGACCCGCATATTGTTTTGCCTGTTCATCACCATATTCAATTGTTTTTTCATAATACTCAATTGCTTTTTTCTTGTCGCCTTTAAGTTTATATCCATACGCAATATTTGACAACACGATAAAATCTTGTGGATTTAGGTTCTCAGCTTTTAATAGCGCTTCAATACCTTTATCATATTCTCCTGTCAGCAAATAAGTGATGGAAATATTGGATAAGCTTTCAATATGGTTAGGATAATATCTTAAAATCTCATTGGCAATATTTCTCATATTTTCTAATAAATCATCACTTTCCGTATTATAAAGCTGGATTTGATAGTCTTGAATAGCAGACAACATAAACTCTTGTCCATCAGTACGTTTTTCATTATTAGTCCAGATCCATTCATTTTTATTCTTAGATGAATGGTTAACGGTATTTATAATTTCATTTGTAAAGTTATTCCAATCTTTTAGCTGACCTAAAACATAGATTTTCCCGAATCTCATATCTAAACGATTGGGATATAACTTTATTCCTTCGTCTATTTTATTAAAACCCTTCTCAATTTCTTCGAGATTATATTGGGTCTGACTTCCAAAATATCCCACATTATTATTTAAGCTGTCTTTTAAAGCAAAGCTTTCACCATCAGGCTGTTCTGTAGTTATAGAAATAAAACTATTCTCAGCCCTATGAAAATAATAATTGAAATAGCTGGTATAAAGCTCAGCATCTTTCGGATTTGATTTTTCCCATTCTTTTAAAACCTTCAATTGGTTTATTGTATCATTTTCTTTAGAGTATTTTTGAAATTCTGATTGATAATTTTGACAAAATGCGACTTGACAAATCAAAATTATAATCAAGGCTAAAGGGATTTTTTTCATCAGAAATGAATTTGAGCTGTTTCGTTATCTTGACTAAATTACAAAAAAATAAATGCAAACAGTTTTGATTTCCAAGTGGCTTACTATGTTTTATTCTTAATGTCGAAAAATCCCTACTTTTGCCCAAATTTAAAAGACCTTTATGAATCCTAATTTGTTTGAATGGATTGGCTATGCCGCTTCGATTTTCATTGTGTTATCATTCA
>CAZKOC010000378.1:0-2187 GCA_964554275.1 uncultured Weeksellaceae bacterium | reverse complement strand
AACAAGAAATTCTTTCCCAATTTGAGAAGCTGACTGAAAACGCCGAGAAAAAATCACACGGAGAATGGCAGTCAAGCATCAAAAAATTAAATACACTTCGTGAGAATTTTTTGGCAATCGGAAGAGTGCCTAAAGAACATAATCACAAGACATGGGAAGCATTTAAGAACGCGACACGGGATTTCAACCATGTGAAAAATGAATTCTATAAAAGCCTGAAATCGGATCAGCAACAAAATCTGGAAAAGAAACAGGAATTGTTGCATATCGCAAAAGAACACGCGCAAAGCACGGACTGGAATAATTCCGTTCAGGTTATCAAAAAAATTCAGGCAGACTGGAAGAAAATCGGACATGTCCCACGTAAATACTCTGATTCTATTTGGAAAGAATTCAAAGATGCATGTAATCAATTTTTTGAAAACTATAAGGAACGAAGCAATCAGGCGAGTCAGGCATTTGAAGATAATTTTGTGAAGAAAGAAACACTTCTAAATGAAATAAAGGAATTCAAGCCATCCGGTGATCCGCAAGAAGATTTGAAATCCGTGAATGAATTCAATGTAAAATGGAACAGCATCGGGAAAGTTCCCGTTGGTAAAATGGCTATCAATTCCGAATTTAGTAAAACCATTGGTGATTTGGTAAAATCATTTGGGCTTTCGCAAAATGAAATTCAGGATTTCAAAATGGCATCTTTGGTTGATCAGATTAAATCAGGTCAGGACGAAAGATTGCTTGATGACGAAATTCGCAAGGCCAGAAAGATGATTGACGAACTGGAAAAAGAAATCAATCAGTTGGAGACCAATGTTGGATTCTTTGCCAATGCAGATCAGAACAATCCATTGCTGAAAGATGTTTACAGGCAGATTGAAGAAAAACGCAGTCGTTTGACAGATGCGGAAATCCGTTTGAGGAAATTACACCGAATCGATTTTGAAGAAGAAGTGAATGATTCTTCCACGGAAGGAAACTCTGAGGAAACCGAAGGATAAATATTTCAAGAAAATATAATTTACACCTGACAGGTTTCAAAAACCTGTCAGGTGTTTTCTTAAAGTACAAATGAGAAACTTTAGCGAACAAATGATGCAGCGCTGTATTCAGCTTGCCCAAAATGGATTGGGGACAACGTATCCGAATCCTATGGTAGGCTGCGTGATCGTTCATGACGGAAAAATCATTGCAGAAGGGTGGCACCAAAAAGCCGGCGGACCACACGCTGAAGTTAATGCCATCAATCAAGTCCGGGACAAAGAAATTTTAAAGGAGTCTGTTTTGTGTGTTTCACTCGAGCCTTGCGCTCATTATGGGAAAACACCTCCTTGTTCGGATCTGATTATCAAGCATAATATCCCGAAGGTTATCGTGGGTTCGATTGATCCATTTGCAAAAGTGAACGGACAAGGGGTTCAAAAAATGAAAGAGGCCGGAATTGAAGTGATTACCGGTATTTTGGAGAAAGATTGCAAAGAAATAAATAAACGATTCTTCACATTTCATCAGGAAAAACGCCCTTACACCATTTTAAAATGGGCGCAAACTGCAGACGGATTTATGGCGGCGAAGAATAACAAACAAAAATGGATTACAAGCGAATATTCCAAACAATTGGTTCACAAATGGAGAACTGAAGAACAAGCAGTTTTAATTGGAACAAGAACAGCGGAAATTGATAATCCTCAACTGAATGCAAGGATTTGGAGTGGTAATCAGCCGGTTCGTTTGGTATTGGATAAAGAATTGAAATTAAATTCAAAACTGAATTTATTCGATAAATCTCAGAAAACAATTGTTTTTACGGAAAGGAGTTCCGAAAATCATGTGAATTTAGAGTTTATAAAAGTTGATTTCGATGAAAATTTACCGAATACAATTCTGGATAAATTATATGAAAACGGAATACAATCTGTAATTATCGAAGGAGGAAGGAGAACATTGAAATCTTTTATTGAAAAAGAATTATGGGACGAAGCACGTATTTTCACCTCCGCAGATAGGTGGAATTCAGGCGTTCAATCTCCTGACTTTAAGGGTAAATTAATTCAATCAAAAAAAATAGCTTCAGACAGATTAGATATTTTTTCCAGATGAATTTTTCTTACCAAACCATAGCGAAACCTGTAGAAGAAATTACATTTAAAGAAAAAGGAAGTAAGTTCATTGGTTATGCTTTTCCGGTTC
>CAZKOC010000377.1:0-2190 GCA_964554275.1 uncultured Weeksellaceae bacterium | reverse complement strand
ATAAAGTCATAAATCCTGCTGAACAGAAAATCAAGAAATTTGAGGATGAATTAATTATTGAACTCACCAAGAACCCTGATATTTTAAAAGGCCTGGGCGAAAAGAAAACCCATCAGATTTTAGTTGGATTTGCCCTGGAAACCAATAACGAATTGGAATTCGCTAAAGGCAAACTGGAAAAGAAGAACCTGGATTTTATTGTTTTAAATTCATTGAAAGATGAAGAAGCCGGCTTCCAGAAAGATACGAATAAGATTACCATCATCCCGAGAAGGGGTGAACCTATCGTTTACAATGCAAAAAATAAAACGGAAGTTGCAAAAGATATTCTTAACTTTATCGTTGAAAATTATAAAATATGAACAAGATTAGGTTGATGATTGTATGTTTATTGTTTACGGCCGGAGTTTCTGCCCAGGAATTCATGGCAACAGTAACCGTAGATTATTCACAAGTACAAGGCTCCAATAACCAGGTTTTCCAAACATTGGAAAAGTCACTCCGTGATTTTATCAATACCACAAAATGGACCGAAGGACGCTATAAAATTCATGAGAAAATAGAAGCCAACTTTTTGGTAATTGTAACCGGAAAAAGCGGGAACATATATCAGGCCCGTTTACAGGTTCAGTCCAGAAGGCCTGTTTATAATTCAACTTATTATACACCCATCCTTAATTTTGTAGATTCCAATTTTGATTTTGAATATACAGAATTCGAAGAATTAATTTTCAACCCAAGAAAATTCAGCGGGAAAAACTTAACCGATGTAATTGCTTACTATGTTTATTTTGCATTAGGGATGGATGCTGATACTTTTCAAAAAGAAGGAGGGACCCAATACTTTAATATATGTCGTCAGATTACCACGAATGCAAATGGGCAAAGATATAGTGGATGGGGAGAAATTGATGGTAACAAATCCCGCGCAACGCTAATCAACAATATATTGAAATCAGACAACTCAACTTTGAGAAATTTATATTATCAATACCACAGAGTAGGTTTGGATGGGATGAGCGATAACGAAACGAAAGCGAAGAACACCATCGGGAATGCACTTTTGACTTTGAGCTTTTATCAAAGAGGAAATTATGCGCTTTTTTATCCGTTAGATATTTTTTTCATGGCTAAAAAAGATGAAATTTCTAAAATTTTCAGTGGGGGAATGATGTCTTCCGTTGATATCACCCAAGTCAAAGAAATCCTGACTTCACTCTCACCTACCAACAGTCAACTTTGGAATAATCTGAAAAAATAATGCTGACCCGTTTATCGGTTTCTAATTTTGCCATCATAGATGAATTGCTGTTGCAATTTGGAAATGGATTGACTATAATTACCGGGGAAACAGGGGCCGGGAAATCAATTCTTCTGGGTGCGTTGAAACTTGTTTTGGGAGAAAGAGCTGATCTGAAACAACTCAATAACGCCGAAAAAAAATGCGTAATCGAAGCGGTTTTTGATATTTCGAAACTCAATTTGAATTCCTTTTTTGAAGAAAATGAATTGGATTATGAACCTGAGTCCATACTCAGGAGGGAACTTCTGCCAAGCGGAAAATCACGTGCTTTTATCAATGACACACCGGTTACTTTAGATATTCTACAGCAGTTAAGCCAACAACTAATTGACATACATTCTCAATTCAGTTCAGAAAATTTGTTGGATGAAAATTACCAAATGCAGATTTTGGATGCATATGCAAATCAGATTCCATTGGTAAATGAATATAAAAAAAATTATACTGAAAGAAATCAAAAAAAAAATGAGCTCAAAAAATTAGAAGCTCTCTTCCAAGCAAAATCACAGGAATCAGATTATCAGAATTTCTTACTGGAAGAACTGAACGAGGCAAATCTGCAAAAGAATGAGCTGGAAGAATTAGAGCAGGGGCAAAAAGAACTTCAACACAGAGACGAAATCCAAAAAGTATTGGGGGAAATCTACACAAAATTTGATGTTACTGAATTTGGAATCATTTCTCAATTGAGTGAAGTGCTTTCAGGAATGCAGCGACTATCAGGGTATGCAGAAGATTTGAGTTCATTTGCAGAAAGGATCAATTCTACAAAGATTGAATTGCAGGACATTCAAAATGAAATCCATTTGAGAATTAATAAAATAGAGCTCAATCCGGAAAGACTGGATGAAATAAATGAAAGATTGAATTTACTGCATTCACTGATG
>CAZKOC010000376.1:0-2217 GCA_964554275.1 uncultured Weeksellaceae bacterium | reverse complement strand
ATTTAGATACCATTTATTCAGATCAATTTCAATTAAATTCAGATTTGGAAAAAAGCGTGAAACTTAAAATCAACGAGGTAAAACTTGACGAAGTAGTGCTGACCAAAAAAGTTTTTCAGAAAAAATCAGACAGATTTATTTTTGATGTTGCCGCTTCGCCTATAGCAAAAGGCACCGATGCCTTTCAACTTTTACAGGAAACCCCATTGGTTTCAAGCACCGATGGGAAATCACTCAAGATTTTAGGGAAATCAGCTGTGGTAATTTATATAAATGGAAAAAAGTCAAATATGGATGCTGAATCCATTATAGAAATGTTGAAAAATACATCGGCCGAACAAATTCAGAAAATAGAAGTAATTACTGTTCCCGGCAGTGAATTTCAGACAGAAGCAAATGACGGGGTTATAAACATTGTTATGAAAAAATCAGGTAAGGACGGATTTAACGGAACGGTTCGTTTGCTTGATAATCAGGGATATTATAACAATCCGAGAGGAAATGTAGCATTGAATCTGAGACAAAACAAATTGGCTGTAAATACAAATTTTTATTTAGGCACTTACAAAGAGAAAGAATATTTTGAATTGTCTAACGGAAATGCAAATTTTAGAAATGAGTCAGAAGGTTTTTCAACGGACCCGAATACTAATGTAGGAGGCAGTGTAAATATAGATTATGAATTAACTCCGAAGCAGAATTTAGGATTTACTTATAATATGCGCTACAACAAGAGTTTCAATTCTACCCTGGATATTTACAATACCTATGACGGAATTTTGTCTAACCGCAATTTGAAAACGGAAGATGCCCAAACGAGAAATCACTCATTCAATCTGAATTATGAGATCAAAACAGACACATTGGGTAGTAAACTGGTGAGTAATATCTCGTATTTGTGGTTCAACAGAAATATGGAAGCCAAAAATGAAACATTTCCTTTAAATGGAGGTAGTTACAAAGCGTTTCGTCAATTTGTGCCACAGGAAATTAATAATGTCGGCGGAAACATTGATTACATCCTGAAAACTGAAAAAGAAAACACATGGTTATTTGGCGGAAATTATAATTATACCCAAACAGATAACGACACACGCCAGGACAATCTTACGGAAACCGGATATGTAAATGACTTTGCCCTGTCCAACCATTTCAAATACCGGGAAAATATTTTGGGACTTTACCTTGCATTTGAAAAACAATTCAACGAAAAATTATCAGGAAAAATCGGAACACGGTTTGAAAACACAATGACAAAAGGTGAAATAATAGGAAAAGACACTTCTTTTGAGAAAGATTATTCTAATTTTTTACCTTATATGAGTTTAAATTATGCTGTGAATTCAAATCATAATTTAAGCTATTCATTTTCCAGCCGTATCAGACGACCCGCTTTTTGGGAACTAAATCCGTCGAGAACCTACTTTACACCTACAAATTACATCCAAAATAATCCGTTCATGGTGAGTTCCAGATATTACAATCAGGAATTGAATTATATGTTCAAAAGCTCATATTTTGTCATACTTGGATTTGAATATAAGGAAGACGCGTCAAGCCAACTGCCTTTACAGGGGAAGGTGAGGGAAGAAGCCACCGGAATTGAAACGGATTTTTTACGTTACATCAGAACCAATTATGGCGATAAAAAACAGTTTAATCTGACTTTAGGTATGAACAAAGGATTTTTCCAGGGAATTTGGAATACGAATTATTCAGTTAATTTATTTTACGAAATTTTCAGAGGCACAGTAAGCGAAGACCCTACCTATGTTCCTCAGCCCGGATTTGTCGAAACACTATACCCTTATGTGGTTGATAGTGAGAATTTCGGTCTTTATTTGCAGGTAAATAATACAATCAGACTATCCCCAAATAAGGATTGGTTTTTAGGAGTTAAATACTGGTACTTAGCGCCGAAAAATATTGAACTGGGAAAACTGAAACAACTTCATAGTTTTGATATCAACATCAAAAAAATATGGAATAACTGGACCTTTATGATCGAAGGAACAGATTTATTTGACACAAATAGAGAAATAATAGTAGGAATGCAACCCAATGGAGATTTTAATAATGTGAAGAATTATGAGTATAATCGACAGCTGAATCTTATTGTCACATATACATTTGGAAATCAGAAGCTGAAAAAAGCAAGAGAGGTTGATTCAGCCAATAGTTCAATTAAGTCGAGAATGTAATTTATAAAATTAGCCA
>CAZKOC010000375.1:0-2224 GCA_964554275.1 uncultured Weeksellaceae bacterium | reverse complement strand
GTGGTAAACATTTTTCAGGAGAAACTGTCTCGTTCCCATATCGGGAATATATTGCTTCAAGAGTTCCTCTACATCCGAACGTTTTTCAATCTTTTCAAAATCAACGGAATTTAATGCTTTGATGATTCCCTGGTGATGCGGCGGATAAGCCTTTGGAGCCATGTCCGCAACGATTAATTTCTCAATCCTTTCCGGATGTTTGAAAGCAAATTCAATTACGGCTCTTCCACCCAGTGAATGCCCAAGCAGATAGCAGGTTTCTATTTGATGATGATTCAGATAATTCAAAATATCTTCAGACATTGCCTCAAAACTCATATCGTCCGAATGGAAGCTCCTTCCGTGATTCCGAAGGTCAATGGCATGAACGGTATAGAATTCCGCAAATTGTTTGGAAAGTGTTGCAAAATTATCCGATTGTCCAAACAAACCGTGAAAAATTAATAGGTGTTTTGGTTTGTCGCCGGTTATTTTACTATTAAGGATTTGAGTCATTTTGATTTTATTTTCTATTGGCCAGCTCAATTCGTTTCAAATAAGCCTGAATCGTATTTTCAAACCCCATATAAATTGATTCTGAAATCAAAGCATGACCGATGGAAACTTCTTCAATTTCCGGAATTTGTTCGATGAAATATTGTAAATTGTCCAAACTTAAATCATGCCCCGCATTTAATTTTAACCGACATTTCAGAGCTTCATCAGAAGCTTCCCTGTACGGTTTGATTCCGGTTAAATTTCCTTTTGCATATTCCGCCGCAAAACTTTCAGTATAAAGCTCGATCCTGTCGGCTCCGGTTGCAGCGGCAGCTTCTACTAATTTAGGATTCGGATCCAAAAAGATAGAGGTCCGGATTCCGTTTCGTTTGAATTCGGAAATAATTTCCGTCAGATAAGATTGATGTTTAATTGTGTCCCAACCCGCGTTGGAAGTAATCGCGTCTTCAGCATCGGGAACGAGTGTAACTTGCTCCGGTTTGACTTCAAGAACTAGCTTAATAAAACTCTCGACAGGTTTTCCTTCAATGTTGAACTCCGTCCTTACAACCTTCTTCAAATCATAAACATCCTGATAACGGATGTGTCGTTCGTCCGGTCTTGGATGAACCGTAATTCCTTGCGCGCCGAACTCTTCGGCTTTAATTGCTGCTTCTGCCACATTAGGAGTATTTCCACCGCGTGCATTTCGCAAAGTCGCAATTTTATTGATGTTTACACTAAGTTTGGTCACTGTTTTGCTGGATTATAAAAGGTTGTGAAATTTCTAATTCGAATTCTTTACTCGCACTGATCAAATGGTCGAACAAATCAGATTGGATTTGCTCATACTCAGACAAATGTACATTGTTGGCAAAACAGTAAATTTCCAAAGGCATCCCGGCCGGAGTTAATTCCAATTGTCTTACGATGAGTTTGTCATTTTTAGAAATATCCGTCCTGCTTTTCAGGTAATTTTTTACATAAATCCTAAATACGCCAATGTTTGTAAGCTGACGGCCATTGATGATTAGATCAGGGTTTTTTATATTCTGATTGGCCTTTGATATTTCTCTTTTTTTAGATTTTATGTATTCGGTGATCAAATCCACTTTTTCAAATTTCTGCAGTAAATCATCATCACAAAATCTGAACGAATCTACATTAAATACCATAGAGCGTTTAATTCTCCTCGTATTGCTGGCAGTCATCCAGGAGTGGTTGGTCACTTCAGAAGCGATCAAATCATAGGTTGGGACAGTGGAGACTGTCTTGTCGAATTTTTCTATTTTGGTGACGGTAAGATTGATTTCTTTTACAATTCCTTCGACATCATATTTAGAAACAGAAATCCAGTCGCCTACCTTTATGCTTTTTGAGGAAGCAATCTGTAATCCTGAAACAAATCCCAGGATTGAATCTCTGAAAATTAACAATACAACTGCGGTCAAAGCTCCTAAAACGGTCAAAATCTGGGTGATTTCCACATCAATCAGAGTAGCCACAAATGTGATGATTCCAAAGAAGGCCACAAATATCTTGATCATCTGGCCAAAAGTTCTGATCCCAACCGTAGCGTGGCTTGTGTTGGTGTCATTTATGGCAATGATGGCATCAATAAGCCTGAAAACAAATCGTATAATTAAAGCGATGACAATCAGCCCTATAAACTTTTCGGAAAATTTATCGATCCCATGGTATTTCTGAAAAACATAAGGATTTATGCTTATTAAGAGATTAAGAGAGA
>CAZKOC010000374.1:0-2251 GCA_964554275.1 uncultured Weeksellaceae bacterium | reverse complement strand
CGTTAACAATCCTGACCCTTGACCATGCCCTGAAAAAATTTAATTCCTGATAAAATACTGCGGAATCACTATATAGCTTGGTTCCATCATGTTCAAAAATCACGTTTCCGTATGCAAAAGGATTTCCTTCAAATTTTTGAGGAGTGCTTTTCATCACATCCGAATGCAAATGTTTAATTTTTTTTATGGGTGGATTTTGAGGGTTGTTTTGTGCATAAGCCCAACATCCTGCCATTAGAAAAAGAATTATCCGGAAAAATTTCATTCGACTATTAATTTCTTCTACCATAAAAATAGAGAGAATGACTATCAACTCTGATGCCAAAAACTTCTTCTATCGTGGCTTTTATGGATTGAATTCTGGGATCGCAAAATTCGATTACTTCGCCGGTATCTGAAAGGATAATGTGGTCATGCTGTTTGTCGAAGTAAGATTTTTCGTAATGCGCCTGCTGATCTCCGAACTGATGTTTACGTACCAATTTCGCATCCATCAACAATTCGATTGTATTATAGAGAGTTGCACGGCTCACACGGTATTTTTTATCTTTCATCATGATGTACAAACGATCAATATCAAAGTGTTCGTCGGTCGAATAAATTTCTTCCAGAATCGCATAGCGTTCCGGTGTTTTTCTATGACCATGCTCCTCCAAAAAATTGGTAAAAACCTGTTTAACTACTTCGTAATTTTTTTGTTTTACAGCATCCATAATCATCTCTGCAAAGTTTTGGTAAAGATAACTAATAATTATCTAATTTGAAGGTTTGAGAAATGTTAATTGGACGGAGCCGGTTTGAAGATCAATTTAGATGGCAACGAATTAATTTTAAGGTTGAAAGCCGGCTTTCGTTCCCCCAACTTCCCGTTTTCGGTTATTTTTTAGTTCATTACTCAATTATTTGTCGTAACATTGCAGCGGTTAAATTCTTTTCCGGTAAGAGAAATCTATCAGTAATCTTCAACAGCAGGGCTATTCTTCCATCAAAAAGAAGCTAATTTTAGAAAGACTTTTAATCAAAATCAAGCCCATTTTAACGAAAAGACAACAGGACAATTTATATCCGTACAGGATTTGGATTGTACTTAATTTAATTATTTATACAGAAATACATTTATGACTACATTTAAAGATTTACATTTAATAAATCCCATACAAAAGGCTTTGGACGAATTGGGTTACGAAAATCCGACACCGATTCAGCAACAAGCCATTCCCCCTGTTTTACAGGGAAAAGACGTTTTAGGCTGCGCGCAGACCGGAACCGGAAAAACAGCGGCATTTGCCATTCCCATTCTCCAGCTTTTAGAAGCACAAAAAACACAAAACGAAAGAAAAACCATAAAAGCACTGATTGTAACTCCTACGAGAGAACTGGCAATTCAGATTGAAGAGAGCTTTTCTGATTACGGAAAACATCTTCCTCTGAAACACGCGGTTATTTTCGGAGGTGTCAAACAAACGCCTCAGGTAGGAAGATTGAGAAACGGAATCGATATTTTAGTGGCAACACCCGGCCGTTTGCTGGATCTGATCAATCAAAAAATCATTTCGCTCAAAGACATCCAAATTTTTGTTTTGGACGAAGCTGACCGGATGCTGGACATGGGATTCATCCACGACATCAAAAAATTATTGCAAATTCTGCCTTCCAAAAGGCAATCTTTGTTTTTTTCCGCTACAATGCCCAAGCCTATTCAGGAATTGGCCAATACCATTTTACATCAACCTGTAAAAGTGGAAGTTACACCGGAATCAACTACTGCCGAAACCATTCAGCAAGCGATTTATTATGTCGATAAAGACAATAAAATCCCGTTGTTGCATGGTTTAATTAAAGACCAGATCAAAGAAAGTGTTTTGGTTTTTACGCGAACCAAACACGGGGCTGATAAACTTGTAAAAGCTTTGGTAAAGCTGAATGTATCTGCTGCGGCAATCCATGGAAATAAATCACAAAATGCACGACAGAATGCTTTGAATAATTTCAAAGATAAAAAAACTCAGGTATTGGTTGCGACCGACATTGCGGCTCGCGGGATCGATATTGATTTACTGAAATATGTTGTGAATTTTGAAATCCCGAACATTCCGGAAACGTATGTACACCGCATCGGAAGAGGTGGACGTGCCGGAAGTGAAGGCATTGCGATTTCTTTTTGCGATATTGATGAGAAGGAATACGTAAAAGACATCCAGAAAGTCATAGGGATGAAAATACCGGAAGCGGCAAACAATCCCTATCCGAT
>CAZKOC010000373.1:0-2270 GCA_964554275.1 uncultured Weeksellaceae bacterium | reverse complement strand
CATTATGTCCGCCAGCCTCAAAACCTTCTGCCACTACGGCATCAACTCCTGCTTCTTGTGATTTCAGGGCAAATTTTGAGCTGCTTACAACATGAACTATTGTAATCCCTTCTTTTTTCAGGATTTCCGTCCAGGTTTTAGGGTTTCCGGCAGAAGTAAAAACAATAGGGACCTTCTCTTCTATAATTGTTTCTATATGTTTATCAATGTCCGGATAAAGCATTGGCAGGTTCACACCAAATGGCTTATCAGTCGCCTGCTTGCACTTTTTTATATGTTCTTTCAAAACATCCGGATACATACTCCCCGCACCCAACAACCCGAGCCCTCCGCAATTACTCACTGCAGAAGCAAGTTTCCATCCGCTGTTCCAAATCATACCCCCCTGTACAACCGGATATTTTATATTAAATAATTTAGTTATTTTATTTGTCATTTTTTTCGATAAATTTGCCCAAAAATAGAAAAATAACATCAGAAACCTGACACATAAAATTTGGCAGATTTTTTGATGCCGCAACAAGGTCTTATTTCAGATCAAAATGAATTGTAAAAAAGTAAGTTACCAACTGTTAATATTTTAAAATATATGTATTGGACTTTAGAATTAGCATCTTATTTAAGTGATGCGCCATGGCCGGCTACCAAAGATGAATTGATTGACTACGCAATCCGCACAGGTGCGCCTTTGGAAGTTGTAGAAAATCTTCAATCAATTGAAGATGAAGGAGATTCTTATGAAAGCATTGAAGAAATCTGGTCTGATTATCCGACAGACGATGACTTCTTGTGGAATGAAGATGAGTATTAAAAAAATCCAAAGCCCAAAAAAGGGCTTTTTTTAATTTATATAAAAAATTAACCTCTTCATTGACGTATATTTGTATGTCAGGGAATTTTCCTGACCGTTACTGAATGGGATGTGAAAAAATGAGTTATGAGTATTATTGAAAAAGTGTTGAAAGGATTTTTAGGCGATAAAAATCAGAAAGACGTAAAAGAACTACAAAAATATGCCGAACAAGCACTCCAGGCTGAAAAAGAAATCGGCAATTTATCATTAGACGGATTGCGTAATAAAACGAAGGAATTTCAAAATAAATTACAGGAAGCTACAAAAGCCCAAAAGGATGAAATTGCCGAATTAAAAAATAAAGCGGAATCTCTCGAAAATTTTGATGAAAAAGAAGCTATTTATGAACAGATCGACAAGATCAACAAAGAAGCTTATGAAATAGAAGAAAAAATCCTTTTGGAAATTCTTCCCGAAGCTTTTGCTGTAGTCAAAGAAACTGCAAAACAATTTACCAACAACCCGGCTATGGAAGTAACCGCTACTCCTTTTGACAGAGAGCTTGCGGGGCATAAATCTTATGTGGAACTGGTAAACGAAGATAAAGCGGTTTGGAAAAACTCATGGGATGCTGCCGGAAAGGAAGTTACCTGGGACATGATTCATTATGACGTTCAATTAATCGGTGGTACCGCGCTTCATCAGGGAAAAATTGCGGAAATGCAAACCGGTGAGGGTAAAACCCTCGTCGCTACTCTGCCTGTTTACCTGAATGCCCTTACCGGACGAGGCGTCCATTTAGTGACGGTAAATGATTACCTCGCCAAACGTGACTCTGCGTGGATGGCTCCCATTTTTGAATTCCATGGTCTGAGAATAGATTGTATAGACAATCATCAACCCAATTCACAAGGAAGAAGAAATGCCTATAAAGCTGACATCGTTTATGGGACCAATAATGAATTTGGTTTCGATTACCTGCGTGACAATATGGCCAATTCTCCTGAGAATCTGGTACAACGGGAATTAAACTTCGCGATTGTCGATGAGGTCGACTCCGTTTTGGTAGATGATGCGAGAACGCCTTTGATTATTTCCGGGCCTGTGCCGCAAGGTGATCGTCAGGAATTCGACGCATTAAAACCAAAAGTTGAAAAGCTTTTCAACGTTCAACGGGAAGAATTGAACAAAACCCTGAATGAAGCCAAAAAACGCTTTGAAGGAGGTGATAAAAAAGATGGTGGATTTTATTTGTACCAGGTTTTCAGAGGTTTGCCTAAGTATAAACCTTTGATTAAATTCCTGAGCCAGGAAGGTATACGTACACAATTACAAAAAACAGAAGCACACTATATAGCGGACAACAACCGGGAGATGCCGGAAGTTGACCAACATTTATATTTCGTTATTGACGAAAAAAATAATCAGGTTGATTTAACTGACAAGGGAATTGAATATTTATCTCAAGGGATGGAAG
>CAZKOC010000372.1:0-2277 GCA_964554275.1 uncultured Weeksellaceae bacterium | reverse complement strand
TTTATCGTTCCCATCAAACTTGCTCCGGAACCATCGCTAAAAGTCCCTGTGACAAAGCAGTTTCCCTCTTCATCGAATTTGACGTCAGACGGAGTAGAGTTGGTTTTATTGCCGTCCTCTTCATACATGTATTTGTTTTTCCAGAGTACTGTCCCATCGGGTGAATATTTAATCGTATAATAAACTTTATAAAAATCTTCATCAGAACCATAACCGGTGATCGCAATATTTCCCTGATTGTCGGCAGCGACTCTGTAAGGCTCAATCCACACATTTTCAATATCATTTTCATCAATTGCGCTCCATACCAACTCGCCATCAGAATCGTATTTAATTGTCACGTATCCGACGCCTTCCGCGCCATCTGAATTTATGGAATAACTCATTCCTCCAACGATTACGTTATTTTCATGGTCAAGTGTAATTGCCTGTGGATAATCCAGACCTTCGTGTCCCCCGTCAAACGTAGAAACCCAAATAGTTTCTCCCGTAGATTTATTATATTTTGCAGTACGGATGTCCATGTTTTCTCCATTCCACTGAATACCTGTAACTACAGGATTATTGTTTTCATCCAAAGTAACGGCGAACCCGATTTCCACGGCAAAATCTACTGTTGCTTCTCTCTTTTCCCACACCATCACACCTTCCGCATTGTATTTTACCGTAAACATATTTCCCTGCGGCGCATTTATGTCTGAAGAAGTTCCGGTGATATAAGTATTTCCTTCAGAATCAGTTACGCTGCTTTTTGGAGAATTAACGCCTTGGTAAGCTTTTTCATAAAAATCAATTTCCTCTGAATTTTTTTGGCTGTAATTATTTTCTGATGGTTTGATCGAAGAACTGAGGTGCTCATTCAGTTTTTTAACCATCGGTTGTGTCTGAGCCAACAACCCGGAACCATAAATAGACATTAATAAAATTAAATAGATTTTTCTCATGTGTGAATAAATTAAATTTGATTTTAAACAAATGTAGAAAGAGCTGTCCGGTTCCTTTAATTTTAAGCGTTGACAAAAATGTTGACAATCTTAAATTCGTATGATGAATACCGGATTTTATCAATAAGGTTCCTTAATTTCCCTATTTTCCCAGATGATTTTATGCTAAATCATAAAAGAATTTCTTTTTCTGCAGATGAAAAAAGTATTCTTTTGTAATTATATCTGCCGGGTAGATTTGACTTTCTTACTTAAACCTTCACTTTTTTCCATTTCCCTTTTCTAAACAGGATAATTCCGGCAATGGAAATCGCGGTTTCCGCGACCGGAATCGCAATAAAAACTCCAACTTCATCCATTTCGAAAGTTTTTGCAAGTATATAGGCCAGCGGAATTTGGAACAGCCAAAACCCGAAAAAATTGATCCATGTAGGTGTGATGGTATCTCCGGCACCATTAAACGCGTTAACCATTACCATTCCGATTCCATAAAAAATATAGCCGGCGCTCATAATGTAAATTGCCGTTTTTGCAATTTTCACCACATCCGGGTCGTTGGTAAAGAACTGCATGATGAAGCCTGCAAACAGAAAAGTCAGAATCATAATGAGACCCATGTAAATCGCATTGTATTTTGCCGTCAGGAAAACTGATTGCGATGCTCTCCCGATTTCCTTTGCACCAAGATTTTGTCCGACCAAAGTTGCGGCGGCATTGCTTAATCCCCATGCAGGAAGCATAAAGAACATCATAATTCGTAAAGCCGTCTGGTATCCCGCGGAAGCATCGTCCCCACCGGTCTCAGCGACCAGTCTTGCAAGAAATATCCAACTGCACGAAGCAATTACAAACTGCATTACACCAGGTGCGGCTACTTTTACAATAGCCTTAATTTGTTCCAAATCGGGAATGAATTGGCGGAATTTGATTTGTAAAGATTTCTCATTGAAAAATAAATGATACAACTGGTACAAAACTCCAACACTTCTCCCTGTTGTTGTTGCAATGGCAGCGCCTGTAAGTCCCCAACCTTCAAAAGAACCAATTCCACTGATGAGAATAGGAGCAAGGATAATATTGCAGATATTAGCGATCCACAAACTTTTCATTGCAATGGCAGCATTGCCTGTGCCCCGGAAAATCCCGTTAATGAGAAACAGTAATACGATGCTCATGCTTCCGCCCATCATGATTTGAACAAAGGTTTTCCCATATTCCGCAGATGCTTCGGAAGAGCCCATCCAAAGCAAAATTTCTTTGGCATAAATAATTCCGAAAATGCTTACGATCGCATTGATTAATACAGAAATCACTATGGCTTGCGCACCGGCTC
>CAZKOC010000371.1:0-2291 GCA_964554275.1 uncultured Weeksellaceae bacterium | reverse complement strand
GCTTTCATTCCTTCAAAGATTCCTTGTCCGTAATGGCCAACTGAAATGGCAGGTGTAAATTCTAATTTTCCGTATGGTTTTATAACAGGTTCGCTCCATTCTCCGTCTTTGTACCATGCCAAAAGCATATGGTCTGCGAATGCAGTTCCAAATGTTTGGATGTCAAAAACTTCAGGGGTAAATCTTGATTCTTTGATTTTTTCAATAACCATAACTCTTGTTTATTTATGTGTTTGCGTCCGGCAAAGATACTTATAATTATTAAAGTGGTTATAGTCAGGCTGCTCTAAATTATTGTATTTTTGAACATGTTTTACAGGAAAATCATCGCTACAGAAGACGGTTCAGCTACTATTTACATTCCCGAATGGGATGAGTCTTATCACTCCCGTCACGGAGCTGTTCAGGAGGCATATCATGTTTTTATTAAAAACGGATTGAATTTAATTCCTGACAATAATGAAATTTCCATTTTGGAAATCGGACTCGGAACCTGCTTGAATTGCCTGATTACTTTAACGGAATCAGCTCTGCGAAATTTAAAGATTAATTATACCGGAATTGAGAAATATCCGGTTTCAGAAGAAGAATTTTCAATACTGAATTATCCTAAATCTTTAAAAACTTTTAATACTGAACTGAATTTTCCGGAAGAAGAATTGAGTCGATTTTATAAAGAATTAATAAATGCCGAGTGGGAGGAAAAAACTCTTGTAATACCTGGATTTAATTTAACTAAAATTCAGGCGGATTTTCTGGATTTTGGTTATCCCGAAAAACAATTTGACCTGATTTATTTCGACGCTTTCGGGGCGAGAGTCCAACCCGAACTCTGGACAGAGAATTTATTTGAAAAATTATATCAGTCAATGAAATCTGGCGGAATATTTACAACCTATTCAGCCAAAGGAAGTGTTAGAAGAGCGTTAAAAGAAGTAGGGTTCCGAGTTGAAAAGAAACCCGGCCCTCCGGGGAAAAGAGAAATGTTAGTTGCTATAAAATAAAATACGAATTTCGAAATTCAAAGTTCTAGCCTCGAAAAAAATGAAACCATTTAACGTAAGAGTGTACGGATTGCTAATCTATGAAAACAAAATTTTAATCATCAAAGAACCCTTTGCAGGAGATGTCATTTATAAATTTCCCGGTGGTGGATTGGAACACGGTGAAGGCTTGATTGATTGTCTCAAACGTGAATTTTTGGAAGAATTGAACTTGGAAATTGAAATTCAAGGTCATTTTTATACCCAGGATTTCTTTTTGCAATCCAGGTTCGATGAAAACGAACAAATCATCATGATTTATTACCGAATCAAAGCCAAAGACATTTCTCAATTAGTAGTAATTGAAACAGAAATCCAGGAATTGATCTGGAAAGATTTGAATGAATTATCGACTGATGACTTAACTTTACCTACAGATAAATTGGTAACGAAGATGCTGTTAAGCTGAGAAAAATTGCCATTCAGAATGAAATGAAAAACCGAAAAGTTTCACTTTCTTCTCTTAATATCAAACCTCGAAATGACATTTTTCATTAAAAATTAAAAAAGTTCCCTGTCTTCAAAATATTGAATAATAGCCTGTTTCATCAGCAGGGTTTGTTCATTGGCTTTTAGTTCGGGAAGAGGTTCCAGAAACTCAAATTGTGGCCAGCCGTCTTTGTCCAGCCCGTCAAAACGATAATAGCCAAACGGTTCCAAAACCCGGCAGACGGCTATATGCAAAAGGTTTAGCTTATCGTCTTTTTTGAAACGTTTTTTTCCTTTTCCCAATTCCTGAACGCCAATCAGAAAGAGCATTGTGTCTAAATCCGGTGTTTCTCCGTCTGTGAAATTATCGGCAAAAAATTGCTCAATCAATTGCCATTTTTCTTTTGAAGTCAAAAGCGATTCATTCATTTCGCAAATTTACGTTATAGATTCTTTTGAAATAAAATTATTCTATTGCTTTTTGCCTAATGTCTGATTTCTATTTTTTCCCGACCTTTGAGAAATGAACTGGATTATACTCATCATTGCAGGATTATTTGAAATAGGATTTACAACCTGCTTAGGCAAAGCAAAAGAAACCGAAGGAACCAATTCTTATCTGTGGTATGGCGGTTTTACAGTATGTTTATTGATAAGCATGCTATTGCTTATCAAAGCGTCCGAGACTTTACCGATGGGGACGGCTTATGCCGTTTGGACGGGAATCGGCGCGGTAGGAACGGTTTTGATGGGAATTTTCTTTTTCAATGAACCAGCTCATTTTTGGCGGATATTCTTTATTTTTACATTGATTGCTTC
>CAZKOC010000370.1:0-2293 GCA_964554275.1 uncultured Weeksellaceae bacterium | reverse complement strand
GAATTTATCTGGATATTGTAGGCATGTTCACCAAATAATTTCTGAATGGCTTTTGATTCTGCAATATCTCCTAAAGGTGTAGATGTACCGTGCATATTTATATGATCCACTTCTTCTAGACCAATACCCGCATCCTGCAATGCGTTTTTCATCACGTTGTATGCACCCAACCCTTCCGGATGAGGAGCCGTGAGATGATAAGCATCAGCAGACATACCACCGCCTATGAGTTCGGCATAAATTTTTGCCCCCCTGGCTTTGGCATGTTCATATTCTTCAAGTATAATAGACGCACTTCCTTCTCCCATCACAAATCCATCACGGCCTTTATCAAAAGGGCGTGATGCTGTCTTCGGGTCGTCATTTCTGACAGAAAGCGCATGCATTGAATTAAATCCACCTATGCTCGATGCGGTAACAGCGGCTTCAGAACCTCCGGCCACAATCACATCAGCTTTCCCAAGCTGGATCAGCATCAGGGAATCAATAAGCGCATTGGTTGAAGATGCACAAGCAGAAACAGTCGTATAATTAGGTCCCATGAACCCGAATTCCATAGAGATATGTCCCGGCGTTATGTCGGCAATCATCTTTGGAATAAAAAACGGGTTGAATCGGGGAATACCGTTTCCGGTAGCAAACGCAGTAACCTCTTCTTCAAAAGTTTTAATGCCGCCGATACCTGAACCCCAAATTACACCAACTCTTTGTTTGTTGACATTTGAATCCAAAAGACCACTGTGCAAAACTGCTTCACGAGCTGCTACTATCCCCAGCTGCCCGCACCTGTCCATTTTCCTCGCTTCCTTGCGATCAAAATGGTCTTCTGCGTTGAAGTTCTTTACTTCACAGGCGAATTGGGTTTTGAACAAACCTGGGTCAAACAGGGTTATGGGTGCCGCCCCGCTAACTCCATTCGTCAAAGCATCCCAGTATTCCTGAAATGAATTACCTATGGGCGTGAGCGCACCTATACCTGTTACTACAACTCTTCTTAATTCCATAAAGTTGGAATAAATTTTTACTTATTTAAGTCTTCGATGTATTGAACCGCTTGACCTACAGTAGAAATTTTCTCTGCTTGATCGTCCGGAATCTGAATGTCAAATTCTTTTTCAAATTCCATAATTAATTCTACCGTATCCAAAGAATCGGCTCCTAAATCATTTGTAAAGCTTGCTTCTAAAGTTACTTCACTTTCATCAACGCCTAATTTGTCAACGATGATTGCTTTAACTCTTGATGTAATGTCAGACATAATAATTGTTTTAATTGTTTTTGATTTGGCAAAAATAAAAAACTTTAATCAAAGTTGCATACTTTTATAATGCAAACATAGTTTCCATCCAAACCTTACAAATGTAGTAAAATAATTGAATGATTCTAAAATGATATAAATCAACACATTCAACCATAAAAAATTATACATTTGCATCTTTAATTTAAAGTTAAATATTACACGCAACAAGTTAACAATGGATTCAAAATTAACTACCTACGGAATTGAGTCATCGGACGTTAAATGGCAACTTTCGGCAGAAGAGCTCATTAGCACCACATTAGAAAAAAAACAAGTAGAGAAAGCTTCATCGGGAGCTATAAACGTAATGACCGGTAAATTTACGGGGCGTTCCCCCCAGGACCGTTTCATTGTAAAAGACGAAATTACGGAAAACACCGTTTGGTGGGATGGAAAAATCAATCTCCCATTTGATTCTGAAAAATTTGATTTATTGTACGACAAAGTTGTAAAATACCTGAGCGGAAAAGAACTTTTTGTTCGTGATGCTTTTGCTTGTGCTGATGACAGATACAAATTAAAGATCAGGGCCATCAACGAAAAACCCTGGGCAAATTTATTCGTATATAATATGTTTATCCGCCCAACGGAAGAAGAACTGAAAAGCTTTGGCGAGCCTGACTGGCTGGTAATAAATGCACCCGGATTTGAAGCGGATCCTGAAGTTGACGGAACCAGGCAGGGTAATTTCGCCATATTAAACTTCTCAAGAAAAATTGCCTTGGTGGGTGGTACAGGTTATACGGGTGAAATCAAAAAAGGGATTTTTTCCGCACTGAACTTCCTGTTACCAACTTATCAAAACACAATGCCGATGCACTGCTCTGCCAATATGGGAGAGGCGGGTGATACGGCAATGTTCTTCGGACTTTCCGGAACCGGAAAAACCACATTGTCTGCCGATAAAAACAGAAAATTGATCGGAGATGATGAGCACGGCTGGACGGAAGATAATGTCATTTTCAATTTCGAAGGAGGTTGTTATGCCAAAGT
>CAZKOC010000369.1:0-2294 GCA_964554275.1 uncultured Weeksellaceae bacterium | reverse complement strand
GTGCAGGTTCGGTAATTCACGGAATGCATCACGAACAGGATATGACCAAAATGGGAGGATTGAAAAAATATATGCCGACTACACATATTACAATGCTGATCGGATGTATCGCTATCGCGGGAATACCGCCTTTGAGCGGATTCTTTTCAAAAGATGAGATGTTGCTAAGCATGTTTTTAGGTAATAAAGCGATTTATGCGATTGGATTTCTGGTTTCAGTATTGACTTCATTCTATATGTTCAGATTGTATTTCATGACGTTTGGAGGAAAGTTAAGAGATGAACATGCTCATCCTCACGAAAGCCCGAAAGCGATGACCCTTCCATTGGTGATTTTAGCAATCTTATCGGTAATCGGTGGATTCGTTGGCGTTCCGGAGCTGTTTGCCAAAAATGCGCACAGATTGAATCAATTTTTATCAGGCGTAGTTGCTCCGCACGGGGAAGCTCATCACGTTTCACATTCAACCGAATGGATGCTGATGGGCGCATTGCTTGCCTGTGTAGCAGTTGCCATTTTTCTTGCCAGTAAAATGTACAATGGAAAAGTGGATAAAGAAAGTGCCGGATTGGCAAAAGTATTTGAAAACAAATGGTATGTGGATGAAATTTACCAGGCAGCCATTATCAATCCATTGATTGGTTTAGGAAATATATTTAAAAAATATGTGGAAAAATCCGGAATTGTCCAGGCGGTAGCCGGAACCGGAAGCTTGTCCTACTATATATCGAAAAATATAAAGACAGTTCAAACCGGAAATATAGGAATGTATATACTCCTGATGATTATAGGAGTAGTTGCCGGATTGGGGATTTTCTTTTTTGGAATGTTTTAAAAAGCGGAAGGAATGTTATTATCATTACTGATTTTATTACCATTATTAGCCGGATTAGGCTTAACAGTTATCAAGCACGACAGGCCACTTGGGTTTGTAGGAACAGCTGTCAGCATTTATTTGTTTGTTTTTACACTGTTTTTACTTTTTACCCAGACACCGGTGAATTTGACCATTGTATGTTCCTGGTTTAAATTAGGGACGGTTCAGGCAAACATCGCACTGAGCCTGACAGGTTTGGGCGCGGCAATGGTTTTGCTGACCACGCTTGTGTATTCCGTTTTGTTCATTTATTTCTATACGGTTAAAAAGAATTATTCCAATTCATTTTATGGACTATTGTTAATTGCTTTCGGAGGACTGAATGGTGTATTTTTAGCTCAGGATTTGGTTTTGTTTTATTTCTTCTGGGAAATTGTTTTGATTCCGATTTATTTCCTGATTGGTATCTGGGGAAACAAAAAAACAAGAATTTCAGCCAATACAACCTTCTTCCTTTATACGATTTTGGGCTCTATGCTGATGCTGGGTGGAATCATTTACATCGGGTTCCAATTAAGACCTGCGAGTTTCCTTTTGAACGATGTTGTGAAAGTAACTTCATCATTCGGAAATCTTCAGACTTTAGCATGGTTGTTCCTGATCGCGTTCGCGATTAAAATTCCATTGTTCCCGTTGCATAGCTGGCAACCTGCGGTTTATAAGACCTCTCCTACTCCGGTTACAGTTGTGTTGAGTGCCCTGATGGCAAAAATGGGGTTGTTTGCAGTAGTCAACTGGCTGCTGAATATGTTCCCTTCCATCTGCATGATGACTGATAACCTGTTGTACATAGTCGGATTCGGGTTGTTGTATGCTTCGCTGATTGCACTTACGACCAATAATATCAAAAAAATTGTTGCTTATAGTTCTATTGCGCACCTTGCATTGATCTTTATGAGCTTGTATTCACGATCCGAAATGGGAAATTTGGGAGCGTATTTTCAAATGTTCAGCCATGGGATTGTAGTATTAGGCCTTTGGTTAAGTGTGGATTATATGGAAAGAAAATACAAAATAACCGATATTAAATCCATCGGTGGTCTGGCTACAATTGACCCGGCTTTTGCCGTATTTTTCACCTTCTTTGGGCTGGCAAATGTCACTTTACCGTTAACGAGTAGTTTCGTGGGAGAATTTATGATGTTGAATGCATTGTATAAACACAATCCTATTTTATGTGTTTTGGGTTGCACAGGCGTAATTTTATCGGCAGCTTATACCTTACGAATGTCAACAGCCATTTTGTTTGGTGAAATTAAAAACATTAAGAAAAAGAAACAGAAATTTCCAAAAACATTATATCTGATTTTCGGGTTGATTTCTCTTATCATTTTGGTACTGGGAATCTATCCTTCCATCATTTTTAATCTTTTACAATCATAAACAGATGAATATTATATTGACATCGGCTCTATC
>CAZKOC010000368.1:0-2297 GCA_964554275.1 uncultured Weeksellaceae bacterium | reverse complement strand
TAACTTAAGAATCTTGTAAGGTTTTTGTATTTTTGTGAAGGTCGTTAAAATCAGTCAAATATCTTTCTCAATCAAATGGAGCATCACTTACCTCATTTAATACAAGATTTATCGCTTATTTTAGGAGCAGCAGCAATTACAACGCTTATTTTCAGGAGATTGAAACAACCACTGGTTTTAGGCTATATAATAGCCGGACTATTGGTAGGGCCTCAAATTCATTTTCTTCCGACAGTTGTTGATAATGCAAATATCAAAACCTGGGCGACGATCGGGGTTATATTTTTACTTTTTAGCCTGGGTCTGGAGTTTAGTTTTAAAAAATTGATGAAGGTTGGAGGTACTGCTTCCATGACTGCGTTTACAGAGATTATTTTTATTGTAATTGCAGGTTTTTATACAGGACAATGGATGGGGTGGAATACCATTGACAGCATTTTTCTTGGGGGTATGCTGGCCAGTTCGTCCACAACGATTATTATCCGTGCTTTTGACGAATTAAAAGTAAAGTCCCAATCTTTTGCCAGAACGGTTTTTGGAATACTGATAGTTGAGGACATCGTAGTGATTTTACTGTTGGTTTTACTGCCCACCATCGCCATTAGTAAACAATTTGAGGGAATGGAGTTATTCTTCACCGTTTTGAGGTTATTGTTTTTTCTGTTGGTTTGGTTTCTGGCAGGAATATTTATGATTCCCTCACTTCTTAAATCTGCAAGAAAACTGATCGACAATGAAACACTTTTGATATTATCCATAGGACTTTGCTTTGGTATGGTTGTTCTGGCTACGGAAACCGGATTTTCCGCTGAATTAGGCGCATTCATTATGGGGTCAATATTTGCCGAAACGACTAAAGCAGAGCGAATAGAGCACGTGCTTAGCTCGGTTAAAAATCTGTTTGGAGCTATTTTCTTTGTTTCAATAGGAATGATGATTGATTTGAATGCAATGTGGGAACATATAATTCCTATCATTATCATTACCCTGCTTACTATTTTTGGTAAGTTTTTTTCTACTACACTTGGTGCTCTGCTTTCAGGACAATCTCTTAAACATTCAGTACAAGTAGGAATGAGCATGGCTCAAATAGGGGAATTTGCATTTATAATTGCGACATTGGGATTGACCTTAGGTGTTACCAGTGAGTTTTTATTTCCGGTCGCCGTAGGCGTATCTGTTATTACAACATTTACTACCCCTTATATGATTAAATATTCCAATAATTGTTATGAGGTTTTACATAAAATACTTCCTGATCGCTTGTTGATGGCAATTGATAATTATTCAAATTATAATAGGGGAGTTCAGGGAACAAATCAGTGGAGGCAGATAACCCGGTCCATATTGCAAATCGTACTCATAAATGGTTTTATATCGTTGGCTATAATTATTTTATTTACCAATTATCTTTACCCTTATCTTCTTGAACGAATAGAAAATAAACTTCTTGTAAAATTATTGGTGCTGATTCTGACAGCTTTGGCCGTTTTACCATTTTTATGGGCCCTGATTAATAAGAAAACGGATTTGCTGAAAAATGGGGGTGCACGTGAAATGATCAAAAAATATACATGGATGCCGGTTTCAACATTGAATCTGCTTAGAATACTGATTGCCATACTATTGGTAATTCTTATGATCGACAGGATTTTTGACGGGTGGCTTGCCTTCGCAATTTCAATTACTACCATATTTATCCTGACATTCATATTCAAAAAAAGGATACAGAAAATATATGACAGGATTGAGAAGAGATTTATTTTTAATCTGAATGAGCGTGAATTGGAAAATCAGATTCCTGGTTTTAATGATGTTGAAAATGCAAATATTCCCTGGGATATCCATTTGTCTGAATTTGGTATTGAGCCGAATAACCAATGTATCGGTGGACGGCTGATTGATTTGGAATGGCGTGAAAAATATGGTATCAATGTAGCTTTAATAAAAAGAGGAGAACAATATTTTTATGCACCTGACAGGCATCAGAGGATTTTCCCTTACGATAAAATTTATATACTGGGAACCGATGAACAGGTTATTAAATTCCAAAATGAGTTGGAAAAAGTTCATACGGAAAACGTGATCAATACATCTTTTACAGAAGATGTTTCCGTTCAGAAGATTGTTCTATCCCACAAAAATGAATTGATAGGGAAGAGTATCAAAGAGTCGGGAATCCGTGATATAACATCAGGTTTGGTAGTGGGTATAGAAAGAACCAGTGAAAAGATACTCAACCCTACCTCAAATGAGATATTGAAGCCTGCAGATATTCTTTGGATAGTAGGAAACAG
>CAZKOC010000367.1:0-2299 GCA_964554275.1 uncultured Weeksellaceae bacterium | reverse complement strand
GTAAGTAAAAACAATTTGATCAATAAATTCTTCATAATATAAACTTTTTTAAAGTCGGATAAAAATAAGATTAAAATTGTACAAAGTAAAATGTAGAAAGTAAATCTGAATTTTAAAATAACTAATCTAATAAAACTTTGTCAAAGTTCTGAACTTTGACAAGTTGAAAACGCAGAATCCTAAAATAATTTTATGTAATTTTGAGCATGCTTTGGGAGGGAATTGCCGGACAAAACGAAATCAAACAAAAACTGAAAGAATCTGTTGCTGAAGGCAGGATCAGCCATGCGCAACTTTTTGTAGGAAAGGAAGGTTCGGGCGCACTCAACTTAGCGATTGCTTATGCCGGAGAAATTTTGTCTCAGGAGAAAGGAGAAGCAGCATTAGCAAAAGTAAAGTCTTTGCAACATCCCGATCTGCATTTTTCTTATCCGGTTGCTTCAACCGACTCTGTAAAAGATAAACCAATCAGTGTTCAATTTTTGAGGGAATGGCGGGAATTCATTCTTGAAAATTCTTACGGAAACATTTTTGACTGGCTTCAGTTTTTGGGAATTGAAAAAAAACAGGGTAACATAAATGTACATGAAGCACAGGAAATTGTGAAAACCCTTTCGCTCAACAGCTACGAAGGCGGATACAGGATCATGATCATATGGCTTCCGGAAATGATGAATAATGCTGCCGCCAACAAACTTCTGAAAATCATAGAAGAGCCACCGCAGAAAACAGTTTTCCTTTTGGTGGCAGAACGTGAAGATTTATTGCTTCCGACCATCACTTCCCGCTGTCAGTTGGTTAAGCTTAATCGTTTGACTAATGCCGAAATTGCGGATTATCTGGTTCGGAATAAAGAATTATCAGAAAACGAAGCGAAACGCATTGCAGTTTCCGCCAATGGAAATCTGCGGGAAGCTTTGTATAATTTAGAGTCGGGAAATGCTGAATTTGAAACTTATTTTGTGCAGTGGGTACGAAATGCTTTTATGGCAGCTAAAAACCCCAATGTTTTGAAAAACCTGGTAGAATGGGCTAATGAGCTCAGCGGCTGGTCTCGCGAGCAACAGAAGCAATTTTTGGGATATTGTTCCGAAGTTTTCCGCCAGGCATTGTTGCAGAATTATCAGGCAGGTGATTTGGTTTTTCTGAGCCTGAACAAAGACGGTTTCAACTGGCAGAAATTCTCACCCTATATTCACGGCGCAAACATAGAAGACATTTTGAACGAAATCAACGAATCTTCTTACCACATCGAAAGGAACGCCAACTCTAAGATCGTTTTATTGGACCTGTCAATTAAACTGACGAGGTATTTGCATAAAAAAGTTGACTAACGCTCAAATTTTACAAATAAAAAAACCGCCCTTTTTCAAAGACGGTTTCTATCATTTAAATGAATTTTGGATTAGTTTCCTTCTCCTTCCATTCTCTTTTTCAATTCAGCTAATTGGTCAATGTCACCCAAAGTCGAAGTTTCGATGTTTTGGTTGTCCATTACCTTTTTCGCTTGTTTTTCTTCCTCTTCACGGAAAGTCGCAGTGTGGGAAACAACTACACGACGGAATTCTTTGTTGAATTCAATTACAACAAATTCCAGTTCGTCACCTTTTTTCACACGTGAACCGTCTTCTTTTTCCAAAGTTCTTGCAGGAGCGAAAGCTTCTACATCAGCATCTTCAAATTGAATGGTAGCTCCTTTGTCAAAAGCTTCAACGGTTTTACCTGTGTGGCGTGTTCCTACAGCGTATTTGCTTTCGTATTTGTCCCAAGGATTCTCAGTCAGTTGTTTGTGGCCTAAGCTCAAACGACGTGCTTCAACATCCAATTCAAGAACTACTACGTCCAAAACATCATCTACATTGCAGAATTCAGAAGGATGTTTGATTTTCTTAGTCCATGAAAGGTCTGAGATATAGATCAAACCGTCAACACCTTCTTCCAGTTCTACAAACACACCGAAGTTGGTAAAGTTTCTTACCTTTCCTTTGTGCTGAGAACCGATCGGGTATTTATTTGTGATGTCTGTCCATGGGTCAGCAGCCAGTTGCTTGATGCCTAAAGACATTTTGCGTTCGTCTCTGTCCAAAGTCAGGATTTGAGCTTCAACCTCATCACCAACTTTTACGAAATCCTGAGCGGAACGCAAGTGAGTTGACCAGGACATTTCAGAAACGTGTACCAAACCTTCAACACCAGGAGCAACTTCGATGAATGCACCATAGTCAGCCAATACAACAACTTTTCCTTTTACTTTGTCTCCTACTTGTAAGTTTTGATCTAAAGCTTCCCAAGGGTGTTT
>CAZKOC010000366.1:0-2300 GCA_964554275.1 uncultured Weeksellaceae bacterium | reverse complement strand
ATCCAATCTGCCACTATGTATTTGAGATTTTTTCTTTCATATAGATCGGGGAATTTATATTGATTCAGAAAGATATTTGGTGTAAAATTTAGTTCGTTGTATAGATTTTCTTGTGTTATTTCTTCTAACTGTTTGATTATTTTTTCTTTGTTTGCCGCAGTACCGTATTTTGAGATCCACTCGTCAATGTTTTTGATTTCAAACCAATCTTTGAGTGCTTTGGAAAAAGTAACACTGCCCTCTTCTTCATATATTTCTGTAAGTTTAAGAAAGAGATTTTTAGTATTATTTTCAAAATCATTGAGATAATTAAATCTAATGCTAATTGCAATTTTCTCAGAATGTATTGCCATAATTTCATCCAATATTTCGTGTACTTCTTTGCAAAATCCACACAAAGGGCTTGTGACTATGGATATTTTATGTATTGCATCAGGATTTCCCAGTATGATATGTTCTTTTTCAAAGAATTGAATTTCGGATTTTACCAAGTTATTCCGAAATAGCTGATAATTTCTTGAAAACCGAAATAGTTTTGTGTAATTTTCTTCGAATTCTTTCTTCTTCAAAAAAACAGGTTTTAACAGATATACCAAAACCGAAATGAATGAAAATGCAAATACAAACAGAGAAATAGATTTAATATTTGGGACAACTGTTGTGTAGTTAAGCAAAAGAAATATTAATTGAATATAGATTAAACCAATCATAGAAAGACAAATCGGACACCATTTTTTCTCAATCTTATATTGAAAATAAACTGAATATAATGTTAACGGAACGGATAAAAAGATTCCTGCTGTCAGTAAGATAATAAAATTACTTATGTTTCCTAAAACAGAGAATAGGAACAGACAAAATAACTGTGAACAGAAAAACCAAATACTGATATTACTAATTTTGAAGCTCTTGAACCAAGTATTTTGGTCGGAGTTTATGACTTGTCCGCAATCTGCATTGACTACAATATTACAAAATGTTTGCGATACTTTTGATTCTATACCCAATTCAGTTTTTAATGCTTCAACGGATAAATAAATACCCAATATACAAAGTACACCTAAAATTACAGCCAGAGAAGAGTTCGCAAACATATAAATCAATCCCAAGACAAAAAATATAGAGCCGAAAAGAAACGGTATTGTCCAAGATGATTTTACTTTGCGGTTAGTATTTTCCACATCAGCCTTCTCAGCCAACAATACGACATTTAACCAATTATTACAAAACTTTTCTTTTGGAGCTTTTATAACTTTATCGTTCTGTTTATAGTGGTAAAAACTATTGTTTCTTGTGATATGCTGTAAATAAGAAACTTGATGTCTATCATTAAGCAATGTAAGAAAAGAATCGGGCAAGTTGTCCAATTCTTCTTTGTTGAGTTTTACCGCGACATTAGGTATGTTAAAAAAATGAAGCGCATCAGAGAAAGCCAATAAATTTGGGAAGTCAGGATGTGATTCAACCTGAAACTGAAACTCATGAAAATCTATAAATATTTTTTGAGATTTGAGATAAGAAACAACTGCTTCTACAGATTGATTAGAGGTCATAAAATATAAAAGATATTAATTGAGGGTTTGTTTTAAAAAGAGCTCAAGTTCTTCTGGGGAGATATCTTTTTTGATGATTTTCCCATTGGAATCCAAAAGAAAATTACTTGGGAATTTGTTGATATTAAACTTTCGTGACTCTTCGCCATTTTCATCTAAATACTGTATCCAATCTAATTCGTATTTTTCTATTGTTGCTTTCCAGTGATTTATGTCTTGAGTCCTATCGGTAGATACTCCCACAATTTCAACCCCCATATTTTTATATTCCCTGTAAACTTCTTTATATTTTGGGAATTCATACAGGCAAGGAGCGCAATGTGAGAACCAGAAATCAAGAATAACATATTTTTTATTTTCTAATTTGGTAATGATTTCATCACTTTTTATCAGTTGAATGGGGAATTTATTGTTGATTTGGAGTTGTTCCAGAATATCTATTTTATCAGAAAGTCTTTTAGCGCTTAGAGACGTTTTGACTTGATCAGAAAGAGTGTAATAAATTTTTTTGAGTGAACTATTATAGTTTCCAAGCTCAATGGTATAAATTAAATACCATAAAATGAAAAATGAATCCTTGTTTTCTAAAGTATATTTATATAAAGAAGTATCTCTTATACTTTCATTTTCCTTAATGAGATGGTCATAGGATATTTTTTGCTCAGCCGATAATATGTTATTTTGTGCTTTTAAATCCACGGAAATTGCCTCATACAATCTATTTTTCTCAGTATCGAATTTTCTCAG
>CAZKOC010000365.1:0-2303 GCA_964554275.1 uncultured Weeksellaceae bacterium | reverse complement strand
ATATGGTAAAATTATCCGCTATAAAAAATTTATTGAATAAAATTTAAACAGGCTCATACAAATTCTTTTTTGTTTTATAAAAAATTAAAAATATTAATTAACTTTGTTTCTACTGACTGACTAATTAACTCAACATTTAAACCTAATGAAATGAAAAAGTTATTTGCAGTTTTATCTATTGTCTTTTATAATCAGTATTCTTCTTTAGCTCAAATAGGCATTGGAACGGAAAGCCCCCATCAATCATCGGTGCTTCACTTAAATGCTTCGGACAAAGGGCTATTAATTCCAAATATTTCTTTACAGAATAATACCGACACGAGCACCATTATGAACCCGGCAGCAAGCCTGATGATTTTTAATACTTCTAATACCAATGGAGTCACTCCGGGTTTTTACTACTGGCATAGTGGTCAATGGAACAAACTCTCTGCTGGAACCGGTGGTTCCGGCTGGTCATTATCGGGAAACAGTATAACCAATACTGACTTTTTAGGAACTACCAATTATCAGAATTTGATTTTTAAAGTTAATGATAATCAAGTAGGGAAATTTGTCCCCAACGGAGGGATCAGTTTGGGAAATGGTGCTAATGCAAATGATAATCAATCAATTGCTATTGGAGTAAATGCAAATTCCTCTTCTTCTAATCAGGCGACTGCAATTGGTTATAATTCCATTGCCAGTGGTTACCAGTCAACTGCGTTAGGCTATAATTCTGAAAGCACCAATAACTCTTCAACAGCTATAGGTTACGACGTTACTGCCTCAGGTCTAAATTCAACCGCTGTCGGAGCAAATGCTGCAGCTTCAGGCCAGAACTCTACTTCAATTGGCTATCAGGCAAACACATCTCAGGCGAACGCAATCGTATTGGGTAATAGCTCAAACACAAATAACAAAGTCGGGATCGGGACAAATACACCCGATGAACGGCTTCATATTGCAGGAAAATTAAAAATAGTGGACGGCACGCAGTCAAACGGCTATATTTTGACTTCGGATACTAATGGGGTTGCTTCATGGAAATCTCCAGATGATGCAAATAATGTAGTTTATGCACAAACATATAAATTGTCCGATACAAATTTAGAATCTTATGATGGAATACCATTAGGCAGTTCAGGAGAAGTCCATAATTTAACGGTTGCCGGTAATTATATACAAACTCAATCAAAAACAGGTATTTATAAGATTACTTATACGGTTTCTATCAGAAAAAACTCCGGGCCTTCTATCAGTCCGGAATTTTTCCTTACCCTGGAAGGAACCGAAATACCTGGCAGCAGATCTTTCGTTACAGTAGGAAATGGTGAGACAAGAACCGTCACTGTTACCAGATTGGTAAACATAGGAAATACTTATCAATTAATCCGGCTTATGTCGAACACCACTGATAATAATACTTCGGTTTTGGCTAATGGAACCAGCTTACTGGTAGAATTTATGAGATAATATTTATTATCTGAATTTTTTCCAGTGTGGAATTATCACCGATAGGCCGTAACCAATAAAAACAAATAAAGTAAACATGGAATAAAGTGTTCCGTCAGGCATGAAGGCCGGCTGCATAACAATAGAGGCAAATAAAGCCGCAATTGTAAAATAAACCCCTATTTTACGATAGTAATAAACAAGGATAATTCCCACCAAGCTCAAAAAACCTAAGCCAAGAGTGGCAAGCGGATACCATTCCGGCATTTTCAAATCATCTAATTGAAAGTGTTCCTTGAAAAGAAAATCATTGGTGCTCCATAGCCTGTAACCTCGAAATAAAATCCCTCCGATGAGTACAAGCATGAGTGCAATCAAACCTTTGAACCAAATTGATCTTTTTATCATTCTACAAATTTATTTGAAAATTGCTTTCATCAAACGATTTTTATCGTTGAAACTTTCTTCCAAGGAAATCATTGACTCTGTGCGCAATACATCATCAATGGCATCTATTTTAAAAATGACTTCCTTGGCATGATTGGTGTCCCGCGCCCTGATTTTGCAAAAAATATTGTACTTGCCCGAGACGATATGCGCCACAGTGACATTTGGTATTTTATATAATTCTTCCAAAACACCTTGAATTTTGTTGGTTTTGGTCAATAATAGTCCAACATAGGCAACAAATTGATATCCCATTTTATCATAATCTGTGATGAGGGTAGTACCTTTTATTATGCCCGCATCTTCTAATTTTTTAACACGAACGTGAATCGTTCCTGCCGAAACATTCATTTTTTTAGCAATTTCTGTAAATGGCATTCGGGTATTTTCTATCAAATACATCAAAATGGTTTTGTCCACTT
>CAZKOC010000364.1:0-2309 GCA_964554275.1 uncultured Weeksellaceae bacterium | reverse complement strand
CCAAACAATTCCGTGTAATTATAGTACTTGATTTCGTTGATTTCCGTTTTTTCCAGTTGGTCGATTTGTCTGTAAATTTCTTCCAAAGAACGATTATCTGTAGCTCTGAAATATTCACCTCCGGTTTGCGAAGCAATTAACTGAAGCAGTGCCTCATCAATCTCCACAGGCTGCATATCGAAAATTAATTCACCCGTAAAAAAATCCCGTCTTGTGGGAAAGGGAGCCAATCCGTTTGTTCCTACACCGATTGTATAAACTTTAATTCCTTTGTCCACAGAAATTTGCGCGGCTGCCTGGGGAGACACGTACATTAAATCGTTTGTATAATCTATAGACTCGACACCATCTGTAATGAGTATGACAATTTTACTGGCAGCCTTACTATCCTTTAAATGATTAATGGCTGTAGCAAGTCCAACCCCGATCGCAGTTCCGTCTTCTAATTCTCCTGTTTTAAGCTGACGTATTTCATTAATTAGAACCCGGTGGTCGGTAGTAAGCGGAACTTTTGCTATGGCTTCGCCCGAATAGGCAACAAGCCCGATTCTGTCAGTAGGCCTTTGTAAGGAAAATTTTTCCGCCACTTCTTTCAGGGCTTCCAATCTGTCTGGTTTCAGATCTTTCGCCAGCATACTGAGTGAGGTATCGACAACCATCAAAATATCTATTCCTTTATCTGATTTTACGGTAGAGCTGATTTCAACGATTTGGGGTCGGGCCAGTGCAATGATAAATAAAACCAACGCGGCTATCCTCAAAAGAAACAAAACGGGTTTCAGGCGAGACAAATAACTTTCCGAACCCGAAAACGGTTCCAGAGAAGAAATTTTCAGTGCCGGCTGCTGTTTTCGTTTTCTTGTCCTGATGAAGATAATCAACGGAGTGATTAACAAAAACAGTAAAAGCCACGGATTTTGAAATTCGAAATTTCCCATCATCTGATTTTTCTGAATTTTTCATTGGGTTTAATTTCCTGTACCGTTTCATCTTCCAGATCCATTGGTTTGATTTTTTCAATCAAGTCTTCTGTCCACTTTCTGTAAAAAGCATGTGTATGTTCGTCGGGTTCAGACTTGGCAAATTTTACCAAATCGGAATCATATAAAAATTGTCTTAATTTTTCTAAATCTTCCTTTTCTAAATCTGTCGATTTTCTAAAGTAGTCAACCAAATCGTCTGAAAGTAATTCGAGTGAGGAAAAGTTATAAACGCGCCCCACATATCTTCTCAAAGTATAAGATAATTCGGAATAAAATGGATAAACCTGACCTTTTTCAAGGTACTTTTTCCTGTCTATGTTTTTTAAGGATTCAATGGCTTCTTCATAAGGCGTTTTGATGATGTACTGTTTTTCATCTCTTCTTTTTTTATCCCTCAAAAAGAGAATTGCCACAATCAAAAGTGCAATGAAAACCAAAGCACCCGCAACCACATATACCCAATATTTATCCCAATAATCTTTCCATGTATATTCATCCTCCATAATGGGCTTGATGGGGAATCCACTCAAATTAGCGGAATCTATCTCAACATCATCGACTTTTATCTGGAACGAACGGGACAGAATCGTATCACCATTTATAACAACAGGGAAAGAACGAATGAGAAATTCTCCGGAGTCGAAGCTTGTAATGGACAAATGTTGAACCAGTTTTTTCTTTTCTCCTTCGATAATTGTGTCTGTTTTTTGATCTAATATTTCTATGTGAAAACTCAGTGTGTCTTTGTGTTGCGGAAGTTGGATATTGTCTTTTGAATTAATTGGAACGGTAAGTTTGTATTGAATAGGTTCACCGATTTTGATGTGGGTGGTGTCAATTTCCGTGTTGATTTGTCCAAAAGAGAAAATAGACATAAGAGACAAGACATAAGAGACAAGACTGTAAATCTTCCATCTTCCATCTTCCATCTTCCATCTTCCAACCTCCATCTTCCAACTCATTTCACTGAATGTTTTTTGAAATAATTCAATAAAGGCTTTATGTAATCTTCATCTGACTGAATGTTCAGATTTCCCGCTCCGGAAAGATTAAAAATTTTCTCAAACTCCAGCCTTACATTATTGTAAAATTCTTCATATTTTTTTCTTACAGCCGGAGAAGAGGTATTAATTAATTTTTTTTCTCCTGTTTCATTGTCTTCAATAGTTACCAACCCGATGTTTGGAAAAAAAGTTTCTTTTTCATCATAAATACGGATTCCGGTTATGTCATGTTTTTTTGCAGCAATCTTCAGGTTGCGTTCATATATTCCGGTTTCAACAAAATCGGATAAAATGAATACGTTGGTTTTCCGTTTAAATGAAT
>CAZKOC010000363.1:0-2316 GCA_964554275.1 uncultured Weeksellaceae bacterium | reverse complement strand
GAGTCCTATATTTCTGATGAGAAAGATAAATATCCTGTAACCGATTACGGTTCCTTTTGATTTACCCTCCCATTCTGCCATTTAAAAATAAATTTATGCGATAGCGTGAAATTTCTGATCTACCAAGTCATACAAATCATTGAATGTGTGTACGTTTGCGAAATCTTTTCCTTCAAGCTTTACACCAAAATTTGATTCTATAATAACTACCAAATCAACATAATCCAGACTGTCTAAATCCAAAGACTCTTTTAAGTTGGCGTTGGGTTGAATAACATTTGCTTCTACTTCAAATTCTTCAACCAAAAAGTTATTAATTGTTTGAATAATTTCTTCCCTGTTCATAGTTCTTTTTATACTTATTGTTTTAGTTTCTTTATAATGAGTGCGGAATTAGTTCCTCCAAATCCAAAAGAATTCGACAAAAATACATCAAAATTTTGGTTTAACGGATTTTTAACTAAATTCAGGTTTTTGGCAACGTCGTCAACTTCTTCCAAATTTATATTCGGAGCGATGAATCCGTGTTCTGACATAAGCATGGAATAAACAACTTCACTGGTTCCTGCCATCCAGCATTCATGGCCGGTCATAGATTTTGTTGAACTCACATATGGATTGCTTCCGAAAATCTTGTCAATAGCCCGGGCTTCGTTTGCGTCTCCGATTGGGGTAGAGGTCGCATGGGCATTGATGTATTCAATTTCTTCCGGTTTCATTTCGGCTTGTTTGAGTGCCATTTCCATTGCCCGTACCGGGCCCTCTACATTGGGTGTCGAAATGTGTTCTCCGTTGGATGAAAATCCGTAACCTAAAATTTCACCTAAAATCGGAGCGCCTCTTTTTATGGCAGATTCATAATCTTCTAAAATAATTGTTCCCGCGCCACCACCCGGAACAAGCCCGTTTCTGGCTTTGTCAAAAGGACGTGATGCTTTTGTGGGTTCGGCCTCACTGTCAGAAAATACACCCAGTCCGTCAAAACTTCCCATGGAATGTTTATTGGTTTCCTGTGCGCCACCACAAATAACAATATCTTGTAATCCCTGTTTGATCAATAGAAATCCCAGACCAATGGAATGCGAACCGCTTGCGCAGGCGGCACTAATGGTCATATTGATCCCTTTAATTTTATAAATCGTAGAAAGATTCATGGTTACGGTAGAATTCATTGATTTGAAGATCGCACCGGAACCCACCAGTGTAGTGTCTTTCTTTTCCCTAATAATTTCTAAGGCTTCCCATACAGATTGAGAAACACTGTCGTTTCCATAGAGCAATCCTACTATGTTTTTATCAAAAAATTCGATAGAAATTCCGGCATTGTGAAGTGCTTCCTGTGTTGCTATAAAAGCGTATTCACTTTCTTCAGCCATGCTGATTCGCTGACGGCGTGACAATTCTTTTGTCAAATCCGGTTTTTCAACAAATCCCGTCAAAGCAGAACGGTACCCAAAATCTTTTCTTTCCTGCGAGAAAATGATTCCGGATTTACCCTGGTACAATGAATTTTTGACTTCGTCTAAATTTTTACCCAACGAAGAATAAATTCCCATTCCTGTGATGACAACTCTTCTCATCTGCTGATTTGTTATGCGTAAATCCCGCCGTTTATATTAATTGTTTCACCGGTTATGTAAGATGCTTTTTTAGATGCCAGGAAGCAAACCAAATCCGCTACTTCTTCCGCCTTTCCGAAACGATTTAAAGGTACTAATTTTTTTAATTCGGATTGGTCTAAATCACTGGTCATATCGGTTTCTATAAATCCGGGGGCAACTGCGTTAACCGTAATATTTCGTTTGGCTATTTCCTGTGCCAGTGCTTTGGTGGCACCAATTAATCCTGCTTTTGCGGCAGAATAATTAACTTGTCCCGGGGTCCCTTTCATACCGGAAATTGAAGCTATGTTGATGATTCTTCCGTACCTGTTTTTGAGTAAATCCTGAATCAGCGTTCGGGTAACATTGAAAAAACCATTCAATGTTGTGTGCAGAACATTGTTCCAGTCATCGGTTTCCATCCACATTAAAAGCCCGTCACGTGTAATGCCCGCATTATTGACAACAACTTCTATGGTAGATTCAGGGTTTTCATTTTTCCAGGAATTCAGTTTGGATTCTACTTCTTCTTTATCATTTACATCAAATTGAATCAATTCCGAATATCCGCCATTTTCATCAATGATTTTTTTAGTTTCTTCTGCGGCAGCTTGATTGGATTGGTAATTAATTAGCACAGAATATCCCAGTTCCCGGGCCAATTTTATGCAGATTTCTTTTCCGATTCCCCGCGAACCGCCTGTTACTAAAGCAA
>CAZKOC010000362.1:0-2356 GCA_964554275.1 uncultured Weeksellaceae bacterium | reverse complement strand
TGAACGAGAAAAATAAAAAATACCACAATTACGTACCGGTAGAAAAAGGAAAACATAATATCCAGATCATCACCAAAAGCGTGGTTGAGAAAAATGGTAAAAATGCAATGATTTTCGGAATTCTGAAAGGAGAATTAAATGTAGATAAAAACAAAAGCTACACTATTGAATACGAAAAGGTCTATAAAGACAATGTATTCAATCTGAAACTTAAATAATACATTAAGATAAATGGTTTTTTAATCCTTGTCGGCCTGTAAACCCGGTCAGGTTTACAAAAAAAATAATTTATGATGAAAAAATTATTAATTTCCATTTTTATACTGATTATTATCCAAACGGCAAGTGCCCAAAAAGATTGTGACGCTTTTCTTGTCCGAATGGATACAGCTTTGGAAGAAGAAGATACAGAAGCCGCAAAAATAGAAATGAAATATTTTATCTCCTGTCAGGGAGAGAAATTGGGGGGAAAACATTCTGTGATTAAACTCTTGGAGCAGATTTCTTACATTAGTTCCTTTAAGGATAAATATACCATATGTGTACTCAATACAGGAGGATATGCACTTGTCGATAGAAACTTTCAAAACCTGATTGTTTTAAAGTACCTTTCCATGTGGGATTTCAACGAAGGTCTCGCAGTAGTAGAATGGGGTAACAAATATGGTTTTATTGATAATACCGGAAAAGAAGTCATTCCGCTGAAATATGATTATGCTGATGATTTTAGTGAGGGACTGGCCGCGGTCAGAGAAAAAGGAAAATGGAGTCTTATAGATAAAACAGGAAAGGAAATCATTCCACTAAATTATGAACACATCACCTATTTCAATGATGGAATTGCTGGAGTTAAATTGAATCGTAAATGGGGCTTTATAGACAAAACGGGAAAAGAAACAATTTCTTTGAAATATGATTACACCAACGGTTTTTGGGAAGGACTTGCTGTCGTCAAATTAAATGACAAATATGGTTTTATAGATAAAAACGATAATGAAATTATTCCAATTAAATATGAGGAGGCTGACAGGTTTCATAAAGGTATGGCACCCGTAAAATTAAATGGTAAACGGTTTTATATTAATAAAAAAGGAGAATGCGTGAAAAATTGTCCGTAGAGAATTACTGGAGCCGAACCTATTATGTAGAAATTATTTGATGAAACTTCTCGAACTCAAAAATTTATTTCAAAAAGAGCTTGGTTCTCTTTATTCAGAATCAGAAATCGATACCATTTTCTTTTGGATTGCCGAAAAAATATTAGACAAACCCGCTTCCATGCTGAAATTGGCTTTGAATGAAGAATGGTTCGAGTTCGAAGAAAACAGAAAACGGTTTCTGTTTCAGCTAATGGAATTAAAAAACCACAAGCCGGTTCAATATGTTTTGGGAGAAACCGAATTTTACGGATTGAAATTCTTCGTAAATGAAAATGTATTGATCCCCCGTCCCGAAACGGAAGAATTGATAGAGTGGATTTTAAATGATAATCTAAATTTTAAAGGTAAAATCATCGACATCGGGACAGGAAGCGGCTGTATTCCCGTTACACTCAAAAAGCATTTTCTCAATGCTGAAATCCATGCTTTGGACCTTTCAGAAAAAGCATTGGAAGTCGCACAAAATAATGCCGGATTTCACCAAACGGCAATTCAATTCATCCATACCGATTTCCTGAAAATGAATTTTGATGATTTACCAATGTTCGATATCATCGTAAGCAATCCGCCTTACATAGCCCAAACCGAAAAAAATTCAATGGATAAAAACGTAGCGGAATTTGAACCCGCTTCTGCCCTGTTTGTTCCAAATGAAAATCCTTTGATTTTCTACGAAAGAATTATTGAATTGGCAAATGAAAAATTAAACCCGAATGGAAAAATCTACGTCGAAATCAACCAGAATTTAGCACGAGAAACTGAAGAATTATTCAAAAATAATTTCAAATTCGTTGAACTCAGAAAAGATATTTCCGTCAATTTCAGAATGGTGAAAGCATCAAATATTTAGATAATGAAACTGATAGCCTTCCTTACACTATTATTTTCCATTGGCTTAAATGCCCAGAGTTTAACTCAATTATCTGAAACGCATAGCAAGCTTGATAATGCTTTGGTCAAAAAAGATACAGCTGCGCTCAATTTAATTTTGCATGAAAACGCATCCATTACGCATTCTAACGGATTCACAGAAGATAAATCCAAAATGAAACAAAACACCGTTTCTTCATTTATCAAATACAACAAAATTGACCAACAGATTGAAGCACAATTTTTAAAATTAAATGATGAATCCTACATCACGTATCGTTTTATCAACGTTCAGGGTGTATATGATATTTACGATTTTGAAATGA
>CAZKOC010000361.1:0-2357 GCA_964554275.1 uncultured Weeksellaceae bacterium | reverse complement strand
TGTTCAAAGGAATCCCGTCTTTCTCACCTGAACATTTCCGTTATATAAACAATGCTGATCCCTTGAAATCTAAACAATTAGAGAAAGGGATTGATCAGTTGATGGATGAAGGTGTGGCACAGTTATTCACCCTGGAAATGAACAACCGGAAAATCATAGGGACGGTAGGAGCGTTGCAATATGAGGTGATCCAATACCGATTGGAACATGAGTATGGCGCCAAGGCTACTTACGAACCAATTTCCATACACAAAGCCTGCTGGGTGGAAGTGGAAGACGAAAAATCAGAAGAGTTCATTGAATTTAAAAGAGTGAAACAACGTTATTTGGCACATGACAAATTCAATCAATTGGTATTTTTGGCAGATTCTTCTTTTACCATACAAATGACTCAGGAGAAATACCCGTCGGTCAAACTACATTTTGTGAGTGAATTTTAATCAAAAAATCTTTCACCAAACCAACCATTGCCTTTGGCGGACAAAAAGTTCTCGCATAAGATAAAAAAAATCAAAAAACAGTAAAAAAACAGAAAAATTAATTTTTGTATCATAGCTGAGAGTCTTTAGTAAAGAGACGGCATATTTCTCAAGGGTTGCGTCAATTTTATGTTAAATATAGATATTTAAGGGCTCATAAAAAACATAAATTGACTAATGGTATAAATCGTAACTTAGCTTGTAACTTTTAATTTGTGAAATGAAAAAAATAATATACCTGATTTTATTTTTGAGCATAGCTTCTAACGCACAGATTCTCAGTCATAAAAAAGAGTACACAAGGCAGGATAGTTTGCGTGGAACTGACAATGAATTTAGAAATTGGTGGAATGTTTTACGGTATGACATTCAGGTTGAACCCGATTTTGATAAAAGATTTATTCAGGGAAAAAATGAAATAAAATTTGAAATTGTCAATTCGAATTCGAAAAAAATCATGCAAATTGATTTGCAGCAACCGATGAACATAAACAAAATCCTGATCAACGAAAAGAACTTCACCGGTTATATCAGGGAAGGAAATGTATATTTTCTGGATTTGCAAAAAATAGAATTGAATTCAGGAGAAAACAAGATTGAAATTTACTATTCAGGAAACCCTCGTGTAGCCGTAAAACCGCCTTGGGATGGCGGATGGATTTTTGCCCAAGACGGTAAAAACAGGCCTTGGATGTCTGTCGCATGCCAGGGATTGGGGTCAAGTGTTTGGTATCCGAACAAAGATTATTTAGGGGATGAGCCTGAAAAAGGGGCAAGTTTATCAATAGTTGTTCCTGAGGACCTGGTGGGAATCGGAAATGGGCGGCTGGTCGATATGAAAGAAGTTGATGGCTCTAAATTAATGTTTAAATGGGAAGTCAAAAACCCAATCAATAATTACAATATCATTCCTTACATTGGGCATTATTCGGTCATTAAAGACAGTTACAACGGAGAAAAAGGAAAACTGGATATGGAATACTGGGTATTGGATTACAACAAAGAAAAAGCGGAAAATCAGTTCACACAAACCCATGATATGCTGAAGAGTTTTGAATATTGGTTTGGTCCTTATCCATTTTATGAAGACAGCTTTAAATTGGTGGAATCTCCACACTTAGGGATGGAGCATCAAAGCGGAATTGCCTATGGAAATGGATTCCGGAACGGTTATCTCGGAACTGATCTATCAGGATCAGGGTGGGGATTAAAATGGGATTTTATAATCGTTCATGAATCCGGGCACGAATGGTTTGGAAATAACATCACTAATAAAGACGTGGCTGATATGTGGATTCACGAAAGCTTTACGGCTTATTCGGAAACACTTCACACACAACAGCTTTTTGGAGTAGAGGCGGGAAACGATTATGTTATAGGAACCCGTTTAAATATACAAAACGATATTCCCATGATTGGAATTTACGGTGTAAACCAGGAGGGAAGCGGCGACATTTATTACAAAGGTGCTAATATGATCCATACGTTTCGTCAGTTATTGGAAGATGATAAATTATTTCGGAAAATATTACGGGGCATGAATGAAAAATTTTATCACCAGACCGTTACTACAAAACAGATTGAAGATTATATGAGCCAGATGAGTAAAATTGATTTGACTGAATTTTTCGATCAATATTTAAGAACTACAAAAGTTCCTACTTTAGAATACAAAATTCAGGGAAATCAGATCACCTATCGCTGGACAAACATTATTGAGAAATTTGATATGCCTGTGAAAATTTCAGGCTCCAAAGTTTGGTTATTTCCGAAGGTTGAATGGAAAACCGAAAAGTTAAAAAATGGATTGGAAAAGGATTTTGGAATTGACCGTAATTTTTACATAAATATAAATCAGATTCATTAATTGTCATAATT
>CAZKOC010000360.1:0-2367 GCA_964554275.1 uncultured Weeksellaceae bacterium | reverse complement strand
GAGCCGTCATAAGATACACCATTGGCTTGGCTGAAAGGAGCGTTCCAAGGTTCGGTCGGTACATAAATATATCCCAACCCTTCAAAAGTAGCAGTCTGTGAATAACCTGCTGTGAAAAAAAGAGATAAAACAATTGAATAAAATAAATTTGTCTTCATAATTTGATAAGATTAATTTTAGGGCAATGTTGATGAAAAATCATGAAATCCCAATAAAACAGAGCCGTCAAAAAGCGAACATACTTTATTTTTTTCAGTAAATATTATTCTTTAATAACCGTAATTAATTAATAATTAAATAGTTAAAAAATATTAATTTAATTCGCTTTGAAACAGATACGAACATTGAATATCATAAATGATAAGGAATAATTTTTCAGTAAGTAGAATCCATCAGGTAATCATAGAGTGATTTTTCATTCTTATCCAATCCCATTTTTTCCATAATTCGGTTTCTCCTTACTCTACATGCATCATAAGTCATATTGAAAACAGTGCTGATTTCCTTTAATGTCAGATTCATATAAATGTAGCACAGGAAACGAATATCGTTTGTAGAAAGTTTCGGGTGTTTTTGTTTCAAATTCCTTAGAAAGTTGGGGTTGACATTTTCAAAATGTCTGATAAAATCTTCCTGATGGACATCTGTATTCAAAAATGATTTTATTGTTTGTATTTGGTATGCTGTTTCTCTGTTTTGGGTTATTTGATTAGTATTTTCAAGCGAGTTGATGATTTCTTTAATTAAATCATTCCTGCTGGTAAGATATATGGTTTTGGCAGACAATTCCCTGTTTTTTTGTGCGATTTCAAGTTTGAGCTTTTCCTGTTTTAGGCGTGTTGTCTCGAGTTCACTTTCAGCCAATAAATATTCTTTTTGTTTTTTTTCCAGTTCTAGATTGGCAATCATGGCTTTCTGTTTCTGTTTATCGGCTCTTACTTTTAACGTCTTATAAATAAAAAATAAGAGTATGAATACCAGGATTAATAATAAGATAAACATCATTCTTTCTGTACGCTGTTGCTTCTTTTTCAGAGTCAATTCATTTTGATATTCGCCTACTTTCAGCTTAACTTTATTTATTTCAAACAAATGCCGGTTTATTCGTGATGAAAGTTCATGGGTCGCCAACAGGGTAGAATCTTTGTACCTGAAAGCAGCCTGAAAATCATTTTTTTGTAAATAAAGATTTGAAATATCTTCATAGAAATCTATTTTGTCTGTCAGGTCATCGGTAATCCTCAAAGCAGATTTTATAAATTCAATGGCTTTATCGTATTCCTTTTGTGCGGTATATATCTCAGAAAGCACTAGCGCAAGGCAGGTGTAGCATCCTTCTCTTGGATATCCCCGGAACTCCGTACCGAATTCCTTATAAAGCTTTTCGGCAAGGTTTTGTGCCTTGGAGGTTTGGCCATCAATTAAAAGTGCTTTTATATATATTGCTTCCCAAATAAAATCAAGCTCTGCATTTCCTACCGATTCTTTTACCTCATTGAGGATTTCAAGACTTTTTTGTGAATTTCCTAAATCATTATAGAGGTATGCGATGTTATTGACTATGTTTTTTTTTAAATTTTTTGCACCTCCGTTTTCCTCAAATGCATCATAAGCCTTCTGCATGTAATATAACGCATCGTCAGTCTTACCTTCGGAAATATATAAAGCACCTATGTTGGAAAGAGTTACAGCTCTGTTTTTATAAAGTTTGGGATTATTCTGAATAATAGATAATGATTCACTATGATAAGAAAGGGCTTCTCCAAAATTTGAAATACTGGCGTAAATAATACCTATGCTATTCTTTATTTCCCAGAGTTTGTCATACCATAAATTATCGGTAGCAACGGTTTCAGCTTTCAGCAGCTTTTCAAGCGCAATAGAATATTTATTATTGTTTGTATCTTCTTTCGCCTCGTCTATTAATTTCCGAATTTCTTCCTGAGATGTTTCTTGCAGACCGTTTCCTAAAACATTAAAATTTGCAATGAGAAAAATGAAAAGTAATATCCTTTTATGATGGCATAATTGTAAAGATAGAAAGCCCATTTTTTCTTTTTTAGCAATTTATAAAATATTTTATAAATCAAAAACAAATTACTTTTATCAGCATATAGGTATGTTACAAAAAAGGGCGGAAAAACCGCCCCTTAATTAACACATTGAAAACACATGAAGAAACTTATTTTTTGATGACCTTATGTCTCTTTACGGTTTTATCGTTTAAAATAACTTCAACAAAATAGATTCCGCTTGACAGGTTTGAAATGTCTATAGACGTATTCTCTTTGTTCAATGAATTGAATGAAACTTTTTGTCCGACAGAATTGTACACCGAAACAGAATTGATTGTTTCTTTGGTTTGCA
>CAZKOC010000359.1:0-2373 GCA_964554275.1 uncultured Weeksellaceae bacterium | reverse complement strand
GTACTTGTAACATAGTTTGCATCCGCTTCGACCATGGGATTACCTTCTAAATCAGTTCGTACAAAAACAAATCCTGTATTTACCGGTGCAGGCTTCAATTTCATAGCCACCTGGCAGCCGGTATGCAATCCCACGCCATTCAGCTCATATTCGCTTGCTAATGTTTTTTGTTTATCAGACATCAATCTTTTATTGTTTGTTGCTTGAATTCTTTTTCAATTTCTTCTAATCGTTTTACAATGGAAGGAAAATTTCTGAAATGTACATAAGATTTTCTAAAGTCACCAGCATCCATTGACGGAGAACCATAAAGTTTAGTGCCACTGGGTACATCATTATTGACTCCGCTTTGGGCCTGAATCTGGACAAAATCTCCGATTTTCAGATGACCTACAATCCCAACCTGGCCTCCTATAATACAATTCTTTCCGATTTTGGTTGAACCTGCAATACCTGTTTGGGAGGCTATTACAGTATTTTCCTTAATTTCTACATTGTGTGCTATCTGTATCTGGTTATCCAGTTTTACTCCTTTTCTTATAATGGTAGAACCGAGGGTTGCCCGGTCTATGGTACATGACGCACCTATTTCCACATTGTCTTCTATGATGACGTTTCCGATCTGAGGAACCTTTTCAAAAGTTCCGTCTGCTTTGGGTGAAAAACCGAAGCCATCGGCTCCTATTACGGTATTGGAATGAATCGTACAATTGATCCCGATCTGGGTCTCTGAACAGAGTTGTACTCCTGAATAGACAATAGTTCCATCACCTATCGAAACACCTTCGCCTATATAACAATTGGGATAAATGATAACATTATCCCCAATTTTCGCGTTTTCTGATATGTATGTAAAACCGCCTACATAAACGTTCTCCCCAAGTTTTACGGAAGGATGGATCTGTGAATTGGATTCGATTCCCGTTTTCTGATTACGTAACTGGTTGTGGTATTCTAATAATCTTACAAAAGCTTTGTGCGCGTCCAAAACATAAATCAAAGTCGGCGTGACTTCTTTTTCCGGCCTGAACCCTTCACTGACTATCACTACCGAAGCCTGAGTCCCGTATAGGTATTGCTCATATTTAAGGTTAGATAGAAAAGATATCGAACCGGGTGTGCCTTCTTCTATTTTAGATAGTCTTGAAACTTTTATGTCAGATCGGCCAACTATTTTCCCTTCTAAAATGGAAGCAATTTCTAATGCGGTAAACTCCATATTATGCAAAAATATAAATTTTGGGTATATCTCATTATTCTATAATGATTTTTTCTTAACAGCTAAATAACATAAATGAAACTTTTGAATAGGATTTGTCAAATGTGCTGAAAGAATTTGTTGTGGTGACTGTGTGATTTCATGTAAATTTCCATTTTTATAACGTATAAAAATAGGTGAATTTTCTTTGTCATAAGGAATTACTTCGATCTTCGACTGATGAACGAAATAACTTCCGTCTTCAACTCCTACAATTTCCGCGGCATGAACTTTATGATTATCCAATTCCAGTTCACTTAATTTCTGATTCCCTACAAACGAAACCGGAAGATTTCTATTAATTAAAGAACGTGATAAATAGGATAAAATTTTATCGGGATGATTTTGCCATTGTTTAATGGATGATAATATGTCGCTGTCATCCAGTTCAACAAAATATTTCAACTTTTCTTCTGTATTATTTTCATTTGTTTTTGAAAGAAAATAATTCAATGCTTCCGAGGTTGATGAAATGCTATCAGAATCCGTGAGTTCTTTAGCCCGTTTCAATGCTTGAGTCAAATAAACTTCAGCCGAAAATGAAGCTTTGTGATTGTAAACCTGCCAGTACATAAACATTCGGGCAATGAGGTATTTTTCAACGGAATAAATTCCTTTTGAATCAATTACCAATTGTTCATCTACCACATTCAATGTTGAAATAATCCTTTCAGGGTTGATGTTTCCTTCGACTACCCCTGTAAAAAAACTGTCGCGTTTCAGATAATCCAGACGATCCATATCCAATTGGCTTGAAACCAATTGTGTCAGAAATTTTCGTTCGTAAATTCCTTTAAATATCTCAATCGCCAAATCAAGCTTCCCGGAGAATTCGACATTGAGCAATTCCATCAGATAAAGAGAGATGCTTTCATGGTGCATTCCTTCAATAAGGGTTTGTTCCAGCGTATGAGAATAAGGGCCATGGCCAATATCATGAAGTAGTATAGCACAATAGACCGCATTCTCTTCTTCAGATGAAATTTCTACATTTTTTAACCGCAATGTTTCTACTGCCTTCTGCATTAAGTGTAAACAGCCCAATGCATGATGAAAACGCGAGTGCCTTGCGCCGGGATAAACAAGTTCCGTCATTCCAGTTTGGCATACTCTTC
>CAZKOC010000358.1:0-2374 GCA_964554275.1 uncultured Weeksellaceae bacterium | reverse complement strand
CTGATGTAGGAGCTGACCTCGTTGGTAAAGTAGAGGCGGGAATTCCTGAAGATGACCCGAGAAATCCTGCAACGATTGCTGATAACGTAGGTGATAATGTAGGTGATGTTGCCGGAATGGGTGCCGACTTATTTGGTTCTTATGTGGCAACGGTATTGGCTGCTATGGTTTTAGGTAACTATGTTATCAAAGACATGGGCGGAAACATTGTAAGTGAGGGATTTAGTGGAATCGGGCCTATTTTATTGCCAATGGCTATTGCTGGCTTCGGAATTTTATTTTCTATCATCGGAACGATGTTGGTAAGAATAAAAGATAACAATGCAAAAGAAAAACAAGTACAAGGAGCATTAAACATCGGAAACTGGGTTTCTATTGTTTTGACAGCTGTTTCATGTTTTGTTTTGGTAAAATATATGTTGCCTGAAACAATGAGAATGGAATTCTTCGGAGAAGGATTGATGGAGATTTCATCAATGAGAGTATTCTATGCGACAATTATAGGTTTGGTTGTAGGTGGTGTTATTTCATCGGTAACCGAATACTATACGGGATTGGGTACAAAACCGGTTTTGGGAATTGTACAAAAATCTTCTACAGGGGCAGCAACCAACATCATTGCGGGTTTGGCGACAGGGATGATTTCAACTTTCCCTACCATATTATTATTCGCAGGGGCTATCTGGGCTTCCTACGCGTTTGCAGGATTTTATGGAGTTGCTTTAGCGGCTTCAGCGATGATGGCAACAACGGCTATGCAATTGGCAATTGATGCCTTTGGCCCGATTTCAGATAACGCCGGAGGAATTGCTGAAATGAGCGAATTACCAAAAGAGGTTCGTACAAGAACAGATATTTTAGATTCTGTAGGTAACACTACCGCGGCAACAGGAAAAGGATTTGCAATTGCTTCCGCGGCATTGACTTCACTGGCTTTGTTTGCGGCTTATGTAACCTTTACCGGAATTGACGGTATCAATATCTTCAAAGCACCCGTATTGGCGATGTTGTTTATCGGAGGAATGGTGCCGGTTGTATTTTCGGCATTAGCAATGAATTCTGTAGGAAAAGCGGCTATGGATATGGTTTATGAAGTTCGTCGCCAGTTCAAAGAGATTCCGGGAATTATGGAAGGAACAGCAAAACCTGACTATGGAAGATGCGTTGAAATTTCAACCAAAGCGGCTTTGAGAGAAATGATGTTGCCGGGGATTTTAACAATTGGTTTCCCGATTGTGATCGTACTTGTCGGAAAATTGGTTTATAGTGACAACAATCAATTAGTTGCAGAAATGTTGGGAGGTTATATGGCAGGTGTTACCGTTTCGGGTGTACTTTGGGCTATTTTCCAGAATAACGCAGGAGGAGCTTGGGACAATGCAAAAAAATCATTTGAAGCAGGTGTGGAAATCAATGGAGAAATGACTTATAAAGGATCAGACGCACATAAAGCTGCTGTAACCGGAGATACTGTAGGCGATCCGTTTAAAGATACTTCAGGGCCATCTATGAACATTTTGATCAAATTGACTTGTTTGGTAGGATTGGTGATTGCCCCGATTTTAGGCGGACATACCTCTGATGAAACAGTTGTGCAGGGATCTGAAGCTGCAGAAATCGAGCAGGTTTATGTTGAATCAGTGGACGCAGATGGTAATTTTATACATAATTATGGAGAAAACACCACTATTGACTTGCCTTCAGGTAAAAAATTAACTGTAGGAGGCTTTTCAACAGAAAAGAATTTATATCGATTTCTAATTGATGATCACATGGAAAATCAAGGTCCAAGAGGAGAAGGTTGGAAATGGCTTACTTTAGACAGAACTTTTTTCAAAACGAATTCTTCTGAACTAACTAAAAAATCGTATGATCAACTAAACAATATAGCATTATTGCTGACTGAATTCCCTACCGCAAAAGTGAAGATTGGCGGCTATACTGACAATACCGGAGCGGCTGACGTAAATCAAAGAATTTCTACCGAAAGGGCCGAAAAAGTGAAATCGGAATTGGTAGCTTTGGGAATAGCTGCTGAGAGAATAGAATCAGAAGGGTACGGCGCACAACATTTCAGATGTGACCCTAACGACACTGAAATTTGTAAAGCAAAAAACAGAAGAGTTGACATAAAAGTTACATCAAGATAAAATTTGAATTATATCGAAAAAAAACCAGCTGATTTTCAGCTGGTTTTTTTGTTTTCAATCAATTTCTTTCAAATAAATTAAAGAATTATACCAATTACAAAAATTCGTAACTTTGCAGATTCAAAATCGGATTATGACGAAAGACGGAAAAATAGAATTGATGGCTCCGGCCGGAAATTTTGAATCACTTCAAGCTGCATTGGACAATGGAGCGGATTCTGTCT
>CAZKOC010000357.1:0-2382 GCA_964554275.1 uncultured Weeksellaceae bacterium | reverse complement strand
GGAGTAATTTTCCGCGAATTTCACTTTTGAATTTAGCGGATTTATTCTGCCAGTTATTTCCAAAATTTTCAATGACAAAAACAGAATCCGAAAATGTAGTGTAATGAATTTGCTGATGGCTCAGGTATTTTTTATAATCAAACTGATGCGGGTTTTTGGGAGCTTCGCAAACTTTAATTTTTGTATAAATCCAAATTTCATCATTGGGATGAAGCTGCGGATTATTTTTTTTCCAGTAAAGCAATAAGTTTGTTTTTTGAATTGAAGCGGAATCGATTGCAAGAATTTCTGCTTTGTATTTTCTGTATTTTTCAGAAGATCTGTAGGGATTGTCTATTTTTAATTTTACCCATTTCTTCTCATTCAGAAAACTTTCCTGTAAATCTTCTTTTGAATTGAATTGCTGAACCCTTAAGACACCAAAAAATGTAAAAAACAATAAAATCACCAGGCTTCCCGTAGTGTGAAACTTTAATCTGAAACAGAGAGTTAGAGTAAGTGCGGCAAGCAAGATTAGTTCAAAAACTCTCAAGTTGCTTTCAGGAAAAAATTGACCTGAAAGTATACCTGATGCCAATCCCAATAGAGGGAATAGGAAAGGTTGGTTTTTCATCTTTAAGTAGGTTAAGTGAGATAAATATACAAAAAACGCCTTCAATATGTGAAGGCGTTCTATATAAAATGAGAAGTTTTTATTTTAAGGGATAATTACTCCCGGATAATTGTTTGGGTTTACATTTCTCAAAGTAGAGCCATATTTTTGATTGATGGCATCTATAAAGAAGTTGGCAACCACCGCATAACCTTTTCCGGTCAGGTGAACCGCATCTAAAGAAAATGCACCACCGCTCACATAAGTTGTGGTATAAGTATTTCCAAAATAAGTAATTCCTGACTGGCTGCTCAATTGTTGCATTGCAGCGTGTGCATCTACAAATGCCAAATCATAAGCAGTTGCCAATTGTCTGATGGCTGCATTGTAAGCATTCGTAGCATTTATTACCGCTTGCTTTTCGCTTGGGATTAATACCCATTGGTCAGTTAATGGATAAGTAATACCATTGACTGACAACTGAGCCGCTTGTTCTTCAGGAACACCCATTGCCATTAATTCGCCTGCTCTAGTTGTATTTATCTGCCCAATTACAGTTTGTGAAGTGAAAATTAATAGGTCTGCTGGTGTTGCCTGGCGAGCTCTCTTATAAGTATCTGCTAAAATAGTCGCCATACCTGCATCAACATCCTGCGATATTAAAACCGCTCTGATTTGAGCAGATAAGTCAGTCAATGTTTCATCCTCAATTATAACAGCACTGGCAGCATCTGTGTTAAACATAATTTTCCTTTCCGGAACGCCTAAATAATCAAAGACTGCATTTAATTGACCAAATTGAGCATTTAATGCAGGAATCATTGGTCCAAAAGTAGCATTTGTTGGGCTCAACGGTGCATAAGGAACAGTTGTAAAATAAGGAATATCTGTAATGCTTGGAATATTTGCAATCACTCCTTTTGCCCCCACCTGATTTCTCATTACTTCCAAAATTGCCTGAATAGACCCGGCAACAACCGTGGGGTCGGAAATATCATTTGAACCGTATGTGGTATAATCAGCATTTCCTGTTTGGTCGCTTCCAATTCCCCCACTTGTAGCATAAGACAATACATCATTGTTTCCGATCCATAAAGAAAAGAATGTGGGTTGTTGTGCTGCCGCATCTGCAAGTACAGTTGTGCCGGGAGAAGAAGCAAAACGAACAAAGTAAGGATTGGCATAAGAACCAATCCCGGCCGGATTACCATAACCTGGAGCTAATAAATGGAAAGATTTAGCGCCCGGTACGCCCATATTGTTAACAGAACTCCCTACCATGGTAAGAGGAGACAGGGCCGGAGTTGCAACCGGTCCCATGCTTCCGGTTTCCGGATTAATTATTAATTTTAATCTTCCGGCAATTCCTAAATTAGAGAATCCTCCGATATCGTCCGGCATCAAAGGTTGTGTAAAAGTTCCTCCACCTGCCATAACCATTTGTGTGGCCAGCATATTCGGATAAGAATTTTCCTGCCCGCTTATGAAAAGGGCATTGTCAGTGAAACCTGAAGTCAATGAATTTCCCAAAGCCACATATTTTGAAAAGTCGGCACCGCCGGAAGTTACCTGGATATCTTCCACAGGATTTTCAAAATCATCATTACAACTTATAAAAGCAGCCAATGATGCGGCAATTAATATTTTAGATAAATTTTTCATTTTCTGAATTAATTAAAGTTATATGAAAGACCTAAACCAAAGATAAACGCGTTGGCATTTACATCTCCCTGAAATCCGCTCTCTACATTATGCACATATCTTTCAACTCCCATATTGTACTGTCCGTA
>CAZKOC010000356.1:0-2384 GCA_964554275.1 uncultured Weeksellaceae bacterium | reverse complement strand
ATACAGGATCATGTAAAAGTGAAATTACTTTTCTTGATGGAGAAAAGGGAATTTTGATGTACCGTGGTTATCCAATTGAGCAATTGGCCGATCATTCCAGCTTCACGGAAGTTATGTACCTTTTATTGAAAGGCGAGCTTCCTAATGCAAGCGAATTGGAAAAATTCGAAAATGATATAAAAGAATACAGCGTTGTTTCTGAAGAACTAGCCAAGATTCTTTCCGCCTTCCCGAGTTCAGCTCATCCTATGGGCGTATTGTCGTCTTTAACCAGTGCTTTGACGGCATTTAATCCAAAAGCAGTCAATGTAAAATCGGAAGAAGATATGTACCGGGCAGCAGTTACTTTGATCGGTAAATTTACGGTTCTGGCATCCTGGACACTTCGTAAAGTGAAGGGATTACCCGTGAATTATTCTGACCCTAAATTGGGATATGTTGAGAATTTCTATCACTTAATGTTCAAAAATCCAAACCGTGATCTGGAAATGGATCCGGTTATAATTGACGCACTGGACAAATTGCTGATCCTCCACGCTGACCATGAACAAAACTGCTCAACATCAACGGTACGTCTGGTGGGTTCTGCTCACACAGGCTTATTTGCTTCTATTTCTGCAGGAGTTTCTGCACTTTGGGGACCGCTTCATGGTGGAGCAAATCAGGAAGTCGTGGAAATGTTGGAAAGAATCAAAGAAGACGGAGGAAATGTTCAAAAATGGGTAGACAAGGCTAAAGATAAAAATGATGATTTCCGTTTGATGGGCTTCGGACACAGAGTTTACAAGAACTTTGACCCGAGGGCACGCATCATCAAAAAAGCAGCAGATCAAATCCTAGATACATTGGGAATTCAGGATGAAGCGCTGGAGATTGCCAAAAAATTGGAATTGGCGGCTTTGGAAGATGAGTATTTTGTGTCAAGAAAATTATATCCGAACGTAGATTTCTATTCGGGAATTATTTACAAAGCACTAGGAATTCCGACGGAAATGTTTACCGTAATGTTTGCAGTGGGAAGGCTTCCAGGCTGGATTTCTCAATGGATTGAAATGCGTAACAACAATGAACCTATCGGCCGCCCGAGACAAATCTATACCGGTTCACCAAAACGTGATTATGTAGAGATTTCTAAAAGATAATTTTTTAGATTTAAATTTATAAATTGAACTCCACTTAACTGTGGAGTTTTTTATGCGAAAAATATGACCATACAAGAATTAAAATCCAAATTGAGGTTACCCGTAATTGCTTCTCCAATGTTCATTGTTTCGGGAACAAAACTGGTGATTGAATGTTGTAAAAGTGGAATTGTCGGAACTTTCCCGGCATTGAACGGTAGAACCACCGAAGCATTTGAAGAGATGTTGAAAGAGGTCACTTCCGAATTAAAGAAATTTGAAGAAGAAACCGGAATAAAGCCTGCCCCATTTGGAGTGAATCTGATCGTTAATAAAACCAATCCCCGTCTCCTGCCCGACTTGGAATTGTGTGTAAAATACAAGGTTCCGGTTATTATTACTTCTTTAGGAGCTGTGAAAGAAATCGTAGACGCGATTCATAGTTACGGAGGTCTTATTTTTCACGACGTCATCAAAAAACGTCACGCCGAAAAGGCTGCCGAATCCGGAGTGGACGGAATCATCTGTGTGGCAGCCGGAGCCGGAGGACATGCTGGAACTGCCAGCCCCTTTGCGCTGGTAAATGAAATTAAACAATTTTATAACGGAGCCGTTATTTTAGCCGGAAGTATCAATACCGGGAATGAGATTCTGGCTGCGCAAACTATCGGAGCTGATTTCGCATATATGGGCACAAGATTTATCGCTACAAAAGAGTGTTTGGCACCGGATGAATACAAACAAATGATTGTAAATTCCGGAATTGATGATGTGACGTACACCGATGGAGTTTCAGGTGTAAACGCCAATTTCCTGAAAAAAAGTATAGAAAACGCAAGAATTGATACCAGTGAAAAGAAAGAAGAAGATTTTTCCAAACTCACGGGCGAACACGCAAAAGCATGGAAAGACATTTGGTCTGCCGGACACGGTGTTGCGGAAATCTTTGATGTTCCGTCTGTTTCTGAATTGATCGAAAGATTGAAGTCTGAATACAAATCCGCATTGGATAAAAATTTAGAAATCAGAAATAGTTTGAAGCTTTAAACTTTGACAAAGTTTTTTTCACACTCAATTTAACTTTGATAAAGTTAAATTAGTAATAAATCATTAAAATGAAAAACACACAACAACTCATAGATTTAATCCACCTTAACCAAATTAGCAATAATACATTTGCCGGAATAAGCAAGTCTGTCGGAAGCCAAAATGTTTTTGGCGGCCAGGTATTGGCACAGGCATTGAATGCGGCTTACAGAACGG
>CAZKOC010000355.1:0-2385 GCA_964554275.1 uncultured Weeksellaceae bacterium | reverse complement strand
CCTTCCAGAACTGATTTTTTACCTTCTTTGAGTTTGAGTTTCTCCCAATTTTGTTTTACTTCTTCTTCATCGGCAACTTTCACGTCACTGTAAATATGCGGATGACGATAAATCAGTTTCTCACTGATTTCATTAAGCACATCGGCAATGTCAAAATCATTGGTTTCGGAAGCGATCTTGGAATAGAAAACCAAATGAAGGAAAAGATCACCCAGTTCCTTCTTGATTTCCTGTTTATCGTTTTCCAGAATCGCGTCAGAAAGTTCATACATTTCTTCAATTGTCAGATAACGAAGCGATTCGGTAGTTTGTTTTTTGTCCCACGGACATTTTTCACGCAAATCATCCATGATATCGAGCAATCGGTCGAATGCTTTAAGTTGTTCTTCGCGTGAATTCATTTTTTTAGTATAAGGAAACAGGTATCAAGATTTATATCTTGATACCTGCTGCTTGTGTCTTATTTATTTCTCTTTCTTTGCTTTTGGCGCTTTCTTTTCTTTTTTCTCTTCTCCTCCTTCTTTTGAAGCAACTGTTTTTTTTGCTTTTTTAGGTTTTTCAGAGGTAACTTCTTCATTTACCTCTTCAGTCTCCGGCTCCGGCGTTACCAAACCTTTTGCCTGAAGGATATTGTACCATTGGAACAATTTCTTCAAATCAGAATCATATACTCTTGATTCATCATATTCCGGCAAAATTTCTTCCATATACTTTCTCAGATTCGCACCCGATTCTTTGTGTCCGATGCAGGCACCGCCATTTTCCTTTTCATATATTTTGGTAAAAACCTCTTTCAGCGGATATTCTTCAGACACACCATAAATAGCGACATTTTCCAATAAGCTCACGTTATTGTGCGCTGAAATGGAAGTCTTTTTTCCCTTGTCCAAATCCTCTACGATGAAACTTCCTTTGGCTTGTGATACCAATTTGAATAATCCCGGTTTTCCTGAAATTGCAATAATTTTCGTTAGATCCATAATCTTTCTTTCATTTTCTAATTAATTGGGAAACTGCATTTTGTAGTCTGCTTTTACATTCCCCTTTGAAATATTTTTTAATTTATTTTGAACTAATTTTTTCTTGAATGACGATAAATAATCAGTAAACATAATTCCCTCGATATGATCATATTCGTGCTGAATAACGCGGGCACGAATATCGGAAATTTCTTCTTTGTGTTTTTTCCAGTTTTCATCAAAATATTCGATCATGATGGTCTCCGGTCTGGAAACATCTTCCCGAATGCCTGGGATGCTCAGGCAGCCTTCATTGAATTTCCATTCCTCACCCTTTTTCTCAATGATTTTCGCATTGATGAATACTTTTTTGAAAGACTTTAATTCTTCTGCGATCTCCTCATAGTCCTCATCTTCCGCAAACGGCGTAAGGTCAATTACAAACAACCGGATTGGTAACCCGATTTGTGGCGCAGCCAATCCAACGCCATGAGCGTCATACATGGTTTCAAACATATTGGCGATTAATTGATTCAGATTTTTGTAATCCTTATCAATCTCGGTCGCTTTTTGTCTGAGAACCGGATCACCGAATGCACGAATAGGTAAAATCATTGTCAATCTTTCTGAATTTGATGCAAAGATAAAATTTAGTAGAAAGTAAAAAGTACAAAGTAGAAAGAAATTAAAAACTGCTTTTATTTCTGAGGTCAGTAAATCAAACTTCCATCTTCATGCTTCTAACTCTTTTTTGATTCCATATATGACTGCAAAATAATTGTAGCACTGACTTTGTCAATCAAAGATTTGTCCTGTCTTTTTTTCTTTTTCGCACCGCTCATGAAAATTGCCTGTGATGCCATTTTGGAAGTAAACGATTCATCTTGCCTGAATATAGGCAGCAAAGGAAATTTTGCTTTTATTTTTTGGATGAATTTTTGAATTTCAACTTCCAGCTGTCCGACTTCGCCATGCATTCGCACAGGCAGCCCCACAACCATTTCTGCAACGTTATTTTCAGTTAAGTATTTGCTTAAAAAATCAATCAGCTTAGGAGTTTCAACCGTATCAAGCGCAGTTGCAATAATCTGCAGTTCGTCGGTCACGGCAATTCCGGTGCGTTTCATTCCGTAATCTATGGAGAGGATTCTTGGCATGAAGCAAATTTAGATTTTAGATTTTAGAAATCGAAGATTCAACGAAGTTAATTCAGAATAATTATGCCAAATTAATTGGATTTAGCTTGAAAATCTGAAATCTAACTTCTGAAATCTGATATAATAATGTAGTTTTGCAACCAACAGTATAATTATGGTCAATTTAAAACATATTATAGAACAGGCTTGGGACAACAGGGAGCTGTTGAACGACCCCGGCGTTCAAAAATCCATCAGGCAGGTTATTGAATTGCTTGATGAAGGAAAAT
>CAZKOC010000354.1:0-2397 GCA_964554275.1 uncultured Weeksellaceae bacterium | reverse complement strand
TTGCGTCGGTCAGCTTCACCATTTCCGCTGCATTGTAACAAACAATCTTGGTAACAAAACGTTCATTTTTATTGTTGGGTTTTAAAGTCGGAACTTTTATGAGTTCAGAATTTTCAACGGTTTGGAGAATTTTTGTCATGGTTTCGATGACCTGAACCGGATATCTGCCTACAGAAGTTTCACCACTCAACATCACTGCATCAACTCCGTCAAATACTGCGTTGGCAACATCATTCACCTCCGCTCTGGTTGGAGTTAGGCTCGTCATCATGCTCTCCATCATCTGTGTAGCTACTATCACAGGAATTCTTGCCAGTTTTGCTTTAGCTACAAGCATTTTCTGATTTTGCGGAACAACTTCCATCGGTAATTCAACTCCCAAATCACCCCTCGCTACCATGAGCCCGTCAACAGCTTTGATAATCTCGTCTATATTTTCAAGTGCCTCCGGTTTTTCAATTTTGGCGATGATCGGGATTTTATATTCAGCATGATTCTGGATGATTGCCTGCAAATCCAGCACATCCTGTGCTGTTCTTACAAATGACAACGCTATCCAGTCCACTCCTTGTTCTATTGCAAATATGGCATCTTCGATGTCCTTTTCGGTAAGTGCCGGAAGGGAAATATTGGTATTGGGTAAATTTACCCCTTTCTTGGAAGAAAGTGGCCCACCCTGTAATACTTCAGCCTTTACTTCATTTTCTCCGTTGGTATGAATGACTTTAAGTATCAATTTCCCGTCATCAATCAAAATATTCTCTCCTTCTTTTACATCTTTAGGAAATTGTTTATAGGTCATATAAACTCTTTCCTTATTTCCTGTAATTTTTTCATTAGTAAAAGTCAGTACGTCTCCTTCATTGAGGAAAGCTCCTTCTTCTACCACACCTATTCTGAGTTTTGGTCCCTGCAAATCTGCCAGCGTAGCGGTATTGTACCCATATCTCTCGTTGAGGTCACGGATGATTTGAATTTTTCTTTTGACATCCTCGTAATCCGCATGGGAAAAGTTAATTCTAAAGACGTCGACTCCTCTGTCCATCATAGTTTTGAGAACTCCTTCATCATCTGTCGAAGGCCCCAAAGTCGCTACTATCTTGGTCTTTTTTAAGTATTTCGGATTGTAATTCATCATAATTTTAATTTTAAAAAATCAGTCTGCTGATTGATTTGATTTTGGAGGTTTCAAGTTTGGTTATTTTCTGTATAAAAGAATTTTCCTGCAACGGACCCGTATCAGAATCTCCCTGGCTGATCCGGAGAAAATAATTGTATTCTTTATATTGCGGAATCAGTGTGGGAGCCATATCAAAAAGCGATGACAAGTTACTCATATTTTGGCTGGGATTGAGTATATAAGCACTATTCTTAACTATATGATAACAGATCTGACTACCCATATCTTCCCATTCATAGATGGGGTAATAAGCCATTTGATTTTCTATCAGTACATCCAAATCTTTAATTCTGGCAAACCGGGTTTGGAAATTCAGGTTTACATTATAAATGAATTGAGGCGAATCAGAGTAGGCGGTAGCTATACCATACAATTGAAAATCTATAAATTCGGACTCGTCTATGAGTAGTGTTTTGGCAGCCATTTACAGCACATTTTCCATCTTATTCTGTAGAAAATAAAATGCTCTTTTCGAAGCGTTTTCTTCTGCACGCTTTTTAGAAGTCCCTCTCCCTTTTGCTATTACTTTATCGTTCATCCTGACAACAGAAACAAACACGGTAAGATCTTCCGCATTTTCTTCTTCAAATGTATTGAAACTGATTCTGTTTTTGGTTTTCTGCCCCCATTCAAGAATCAAACTTTTGTGACTGGCGATGGTCTTCTCTAATTTTTCCAAATCAACATGATTCTCTACAATTTTTTTAAAGATGAATTGCGCTGTTCTATTGTATCCTTGATCCAAATAAACTGCCCCTATCAATGCTTCTACCAGATCACCATTGATGTCTTCTCCTAAATTAGGATTGCTCGAAGGCTGCAACCGTTCCTGTAATTTCAATTGTTTTCCAATACTGTTTAATTGATTTCTGGAAACAATTTTAGAACGCATTTTAGTCAGGTAACCTTCTTGTTTGTCAGGTGCTTCCTGAAAAATAAATACAGCTATGATTAAGCCCAAAACAGCATCTCCTAAAAATTCCAACCGTTCAAAGTTCACATCATTTCCGTATTCGTCTTTTACTTGTGCCGAACGGTGGATGAATGCTTCTTTATAAAGGTGTATATTGACTGGAGAAAAACCTAAAATTTCAGACAAGAATCCCTCAAATTCAGCATCTCCTGAGTCAGAATTGCTTTTGTTTTTTTTCTTGTTAAATACCTTTAATTTATCCCAAAAGAGCATATTTTATATTTTCTTGAACACAACACAAGCG
>CAZKOC010000353.1:0-2406 GCA_964554275.1 uncultured Weeksellaceae bacterium | reverse complement strand
ATGGATTCTGAGGAGCCTTCGGTCAATAATTTTTTGAAATCTATATCTTCGGCGATCAGAAATTCTTCAGGGTTTTGTATATACGATTTCCCTTTGTCACTTAATTTTAAGGTACCGTAGGTTTCTATTTCTTTAATTACACAGCTTCTTACGATCAATTGTCTGATGATGCTTTTCCAGTAATAATCTTCTTTGTCTGTTCCACTTCCAAAAAAATCTTCCAATTGCAGGTTGTATGATTTTGTGATGGAACTTTCTTTTCCGGTCAATATGTTGACAAGATCATTTATTTTTAGTCTTTGATGGGTTTTTTTGATGATTTCCAAAACCAGTTTTGCATCATCCCGGACATCTATCATCTTTTTCGGATTGCGCATATTGTCGTCCATTTTGGCGCCCAATCCATTGATTTCATCAAACTCTTCTCCGAAATAATGAAGAAGGAATTTCCTTCGAGACATAGATGTTTCTGAGTAAGCAATTACTTCGCTTAATAATTGCAGGCCCACTTCTCGCTCGGCAACTGGTTTTCCAGCTAAAAATTTCTCTAATTTCTCTATGTCTTTGTAGTCATAAAATGCAAGGCAATATCCTTCTCCGCCATCACGGCCGGCGCGTCCCGTTTCCTGATAATAACTTTCCAGGCTTTTTGGCATGTCGTAATGAATGACAAACCGAACATCAGGCTTATCAATCCCCATTCCGAACGCAATGGTTGCTACTACGACATCTGCTTCTTCCATGAGAAACATATCCTGGTGTTTGCTTCGTGTTTTACTGTCTAAACCCGCATGATAAGGAATTGCCTTGATTCCGTTTACTTGAAGGGTTTGAGCAAAATCTTCCACTTTTTTCCGGCTCAAACAGTAAATCACTCCTGATTTTCCGGAATATTGACTGATGAATTTTACGATTTCTTTATCCTGATTAATTTTTGGGCGAACTTCATAAAACAAATTCGGACGGTTAAAGGATGCTTTATAAACTTTCGCATTGAGCATTCCCAAAGTTTTCTGTATGTCATCCTGAACTTTTGGTGTTGCGGTAGCCGTCAAAGCGATCACGGGAGCATCTCCTATCTTATTTATAATGCTTTTTAAATTCCTGTATTCAGGACGGAAATCATGTCCCCATTCCGAAATACAATGAGCTTCATCTATAGCAAAAAATGAAATTTTCACAGTCTTGAAGAATTCCGTATACTCATCTTTTGTCAATGATTCCGGGGCCACATACAGCATTTTGGTCACACCGCTACGGATGTCGTCCATTACTTTTTTTGTTTCGGTTTTATTGAGAGATGAATTCAGTACATGCGCCACTCCGTTGTCGGAAGAAATTCCGCGGAGCGCGTCTACCTGATTTTTCATTAAGGCGATCAAAGGAGATACAATAATGGCTACTCCGTCTGAAATCAATGCCGGGAGCTGATAGCAAAGAGATTTTCCGCCACCGGTGGGCATCAACACAAAAACATCTTCTTTATTGAGAAGACTGTTTATAATTTCTTCCTGCTCACCTTTAAATTGGTTAAAGCCAAAATACTTTTTAAGGGAGGAGGCTAAATCGTTCTTCATATTCATCTTTACAAAAAGACTAATTTAAAATTTTTTATGGTTTTTAAAGTTTTTATATTTGGAAAATCAATTTAAGGGTTGATTTTTCGGAATTTTAATCGAGAGACCTAAAATACAAATTTAAATTAAACAAACAAAATCCTTCGGGTTTGAAAAATCAGGAAATCATTCAAATAGCCCAATCTGTTTTCGATGATGAAGTTAAGGAACTTTTGCAGATTGGTCAAAATTTAGGAGATGAATTTTGTCACGCCGCCGAACTGCTCAATTCTGTAAAAGGAAAAGTAGTTGTAGTTGGTGTTGGGAAAAGTGCGCATATTGCCAATAAAATTGTGGCAACCTTTAACTCAACGGGAACACCCAGCCAGTTCCTTCACGCTTCAGAGGCTATTCATGGAGATTTGGGTTTGTTGCAAAAAGAAGATGTGGTCATTTGTATTTCTAAAAGCGGAAACAGTCAGGAAATCAAAGATTTGGCTCCAATAATTAAAAGGAATTCATCCGCTTTAATTGCAATAACAGGAAATATTCAATCCGAATTGGTGAAATATGCAGATGTGGTTTTGAATACAACTGTTACAAGAGAAGCCTGCCCTAACAATCTTGCCCCGACCTCCAGTACTACTGCTCAATTGGTGATGGGTGACGCGTTGGCGGTTGTTTTAATGAAACTTAAGGGTTTTAAGGGCGAGGATTTCGCGAAATTTCATCCCGGAGGGGCATTGGGAAAAAGATTGTTATGGAGCGTGAGCGATGTGATGGATTCTTATCAACGTCCTTTTGTGAAGCCGGATTCTACGATTTATGAAGTAATTGATTCGCTGACTTC
>CAZKOC010000352.1:0-2410 GCA_964554275.1 uncultured Weeksellaceae bacterium | reverse complement strand
TCATTCCGAAATTAGATAAAAATGATTTTTCCAAAGTCGAAAAAGGAATTGAACTGAGTACAAGAGGAAATATTGGTGTCGGGTTCAAGGAAAGCCTTGAAAACAAACTGAGCAAACGCATTGAAGAGATCAAAATGGAGCAAGCCGGCATTTCCCGGGAAGCAATGAAAAATATTGATTCGAATGTAAAAATAAAAACATTTGATCTGAAAGGTGGTTCGGAGGAAAAGGGCGAATATGTAAAATTTGGACTGGCTATGTTTCTCGCTTACGTGATTTTTATGTTCATCATGATTTATGGTGTAAAAGTGATGCGCAGCGTGGTGGAAGAAAAAAATAATCGTGTAGTGGAAATCATCATTTCATCGGTAAAACCCTTTAACCTGATGATGGGAAAAATTATGGGTACAACGATGGTGGCTCTGACACAGTTTATTATATGGATAGCTATGGGTCTTACTCTTGTTATAGGAGGCTCAGCTTTTTTCTCCTCAAAAATTCCAGCCAATATAGACACACCGCAAGCACAGGAAATGATCGCTCAAAATCCGCAATGGATGACAAGTGCACAGGGTACTTTTGATACATTATTGTCATTGAATTATCCATTCATTATTGTGCTGTTTGTGCTTTATTTCTTTTTGGGTTATTTATTTTACAGCTCTATTTTTGCAGCTATCGGTTCAGCTGTAGATAATGACACAGATACTCAGCAATTTACTTTTTATCCGATTTTCCCAATGATGATCGCCATGTACGGAAGTATGACAACATTGGAAAATCCTGACGGGCCGGTTGCATTTTGGCTGTCTATGATTCCTCTGACCTCTCCTATTTCAATGGTAACAAGACTACCATTCGGAGTGGAATGGTGGGAAATTGCGATTTCACTTGCACTGCTCATCGGGTCAATGTTGCTTATGGTTTTCTTTGCTTCGAAAATTTACCGTGTCGGAATTCTGATGTATGGCAAAAAACCATCTTTCAAAGAAATGTGGAAGTGGATGAGGTATTCGAACTAAGCGAAGCGCGAATTTCGAAGCGCGAATTTCGCAATACTCATGAAAATCTCTTAAATTCGCAACCTAATTTACAGCTATGTCAGAAGATATTTTCAAGAAAATCATTTCGCACGCCAAAGAGTACGGTTATATCTTCCAATCCAGTGAGATATATGATGGACTATCAGCCGTTTATGATTACGGGCAGAATGGAGCCGAGCTCAAAAACAACATCAAACAATACTGGTGGAAAGCGATGGTCCAGCTCAATGAAAATATCGTGGGGATTGATTCCGCTATCTTTATGCACCCAACAACCTGGAAAGCTTCCGGACATGTAGATGCTTTTAATGATCCGCTGATTGATAATAAAGATTCCAAAAAACGGTATCGCGCCGATGTTTTAATTGAAGATTACTGTGCAAAAATCGAAGCCAAAATTGATAAGGAAGTAGAAAAAGCTGCAAAACGTTTTGGTGATTCTTTTGACAAAAAACAATTCATTTCCACCAATGCAAGGGTGGTTGAATACCAGCAAAAAATCGATTCCATTTTGAGCCGGATGGCAAAATCATTAGAAACCGAAAATCTTGCTGATGTAAAAGCTTTGATTGAAGAACTGGAAATTGCCGACCCGTTGACCGGTTCCAAAAACTGGACGGAAGTCCGCCAATTCAACCTGATGTTCGGAACAAAATTGGGCGCTACCGCTGACACTGCAATGGATTTGTACTTACGTCCCGAAACGGCTCAGGGAATTTTCGTAAATTTCCTAAACGTCCAGAAAACCGGGCGAATGAAAATTCCATTCGGTATTGCGCAAATCGGGAAAGCATTTAGAAATGAAATCGTTGCAAGACAATTCATCTTCCGCATGCGTGAATTCGAACAAATGGAAATGCAATTTTTCGTACAACCCGGTTCTGAATTGGAATGGTACGAAAAATGGAAACAAACCCGTTTGAAATGGCACAAAGCGCTTGGTTTGGGTGAAGATAATTATCGCTTTCACGACCATGAAAAATTGGCACATTACGCCAATGCTGCTGCAGATATCGAATTCAAATTCCCGTTCGGATTCAAAGAACTGGAAGGAATTCACTCCAGAACTGATTTTGACTTAAGCAGCCATGAAAAATATTCCGGGAAAAAATTACAATACTTCGACAACGAACTCAACAAAAGCTATGTTCCCTTCGTAGTCGAAACATCGGTTGGTTTGGATCGTTTGTTTTTAGCGATTTTCTCAAATAGTTTAAAAGATGAAAAACTGGAGGATGGAAGCGAAAGAACTGTCCTGAGTTTACCTCCTGCCCTAGCCCCGATAAAAGCGGCTATTTTACCTTTGGTAAAGAAAGACGGTTTACCGGAATTTGCAGAAAAAATCTTCAATGATTTACGATTGGATT
>CAZKOC010000351.1:0-2424 GCA_964554275.1 uncultured Weeksellaceae bacterium | reverse complement strand
TCTTTTCTTGATGTAAGTTTTGCCATAAAAATGTCTCTTTGTCTATTAATTTTACGATTTCGTCTATAATTCAGAATTGGCACAAAAATTGAGCTTTTTTGTATAGAAAAATCTGTAACTTGCAGTTGCAAAAATAAAGATTACAACCTTGCTAAAAATATAAAAATGGACAAAGTTTATTCATACCCTCAAAAAATCTTCAAAACTCTTGCTGCGTTAGCTGTGATTTTTGGAGTAACTTCCTGTGCTACTTCACAGTCAACTGCCGCTTCAAGCGGAGAAACTGACGGGGTGTATTACAGTCCTTCCAGAGATGGACAAATTGAATATGCCTCAAATGAAACTACCCAGGACTATGAAATCAAAGTAGGAGGAGCCTATTTTGACGCGAATGGAAACGGGGCAGAAGAGTTTTATTATGAAGAGCCTGCACAGGAAACCCAAAACGTAAATATTTATACAGGAGGAAGCAACGTATATGTAAATTCCGGAGGAACCACTGATTGGGGTCGTTATGACGGGATAGATATAACTATCAATAACTGGGGTTGGAATGACCCTTGGTGGGGTTACGGTTACAACTCATGGGGTTGGGGCTGGTCCAATTATTATTGGGGTTACCCGAGATGGAGAGGTTGGTATGATCCTTATTGGGGATACTCATATGGTTGGGGAGGTTATTATCATAACCCATATTATTACAATCCTTACTATTATAACGGTTATTATGGAGGTGGCTACTATGGTGGTTACTACGGAGGCTATTATCACAGGACCACTCCTGTTCGCCCGGGAGTACGCCCAGGATCGAATTTAGCATTCTCTCATAACAATGTAAGAATGTCTGATGTAAGAGGAGGTAATTCTTTTGCCAACGGAAATGGGGTAAGACCTACAAGGACAGGAAATCAAAATGTATCGGCTCCAATCCGTACGGTAAGGCCCGATGTGAAACCTACGAATCAACCGGATGTTCGTCCTACAAGGACCGAACAACCCGTAAGAAATAACAATAACATATCCAGCGATACCCCACCGGTAAGACCTGTAAGAACAGAAGGAAATGTAAGAACTGACAATTCTGATAATCCGAGACCGGTACGTGCTACAACACCGAGAGAAGTAAAACCAAATACACCTGTTCGTACACCTAATAATAATCAGATCAGGACTAATGAAACAAAGCCTAACAGAACGGTTACTCCACAAAGGGATCCTCAACCCAACCGAAGTAACCAGGGAGTTCAGGGAACACCATCCAGAAATTCCGGCAACAGCGGAGTGAGAAATGGTGGAAGTGGTAGTCCTTCCAGAGGTTCAGGAACCGGCGGTGGCGGTGGAAGAAATGGTGGCGGAAGAAGATAATCTGGTAATTTGAAATTAAATATTTAAGTTAAAAAATCAAATGAAAAAAATAATATTTGGATTGGGATTGGTATGTGGAATTGGTTATGCCCAAACGGTACAAGATATAAACTCTGTTTCGGCTTTTTCAAATGACATCAATGCGGGAAGCGCCCGGTATATAGGAATGGGAGGGGCCATGGGAGCATTAGGAGGAGATATTTCTTCCATAGAACAAAATCCTGCAGGGCTGGCACTGGCAATCACTACTGAAGGAAGCGCCACCATAGGAGTTACTTCATACAAAAACAATGCGAAGTTTGGCAATTCAACGAGTTCGGACGACAATGATTTTTTATTTACCAACATAGGCGGCTCTTTTGTATTTCACAATGATGCAAGTGCATGGAACCGATTTTCTATCGGGGTTAAATATTCCCAGGAATCTTTGGATAATTCGGTAAGAATAGGCAGGAATAACAGTATTACAATGTCTTTGGCGGATATGGATGATCCTGATGTGATTACGAATTACACTTTTGCCGGCTATCAGGATGAGGTGACGGGTTATAAAACCAAAATGTCCCTGGATTTTGGAGCGAGTTACAACGATCGGTTGTATTTGGGGCTTGGGCTCAATTTACATGATACGCAAATAAATAATTATATCGTATTTGATGAAGATACCAATGGAACTGTTTATCGCTACGATTTAAATGGAACACCTTATTCTTCCCGTGGTTCAGGAATTTCTGTAAGCGTAGGGGCTATCGGGAAAATCAATGATAATTTCAGATTAGGTTTAGCTTACCATAGTCCGACATGGTACGGGCAGATAGAGGAAGAATTTTTGGCAGACCTCCCTGTGACGGATTCAACTAATTATTATGATTGGTATTACTCACAATATGACAGAACTTCAAATGGAAGACTGGTAGGAAGTGCGGGAATAGTAATCGCAAAGTCTTTGGCTTTAAACGTTGACTATACTTACCACATGAACGGTTCAACAAAGCTGAAACCATCAGGAGATTTTCAAAATATAAACAACTTTCTTGATGATTACCTGAAAAATAACAG
>CAZKOC010000350.1:0-2426 GCA_964554275.1 uncultured Weeksellaceae bacterium | reverse complement strand
TACTAAGTAGAAGGAATAAAGTGACAGGTTAATTGCCTAAATGACTTTTTTGTTTTAAAAATGTTAAAAATATAATTGATATATCAATAATTGATAAATCATTTTTATATTTGCTTCCAAACTCCCAAAATGGAAAAATTAGAAAGCATTATATTTTATACGATTGACAAAAGCATAAGAACTTACAGGACTTACGCCCAAAACCGCTTAAAAGAAAATGGTTTTAAAATTACGATTGACCAGTGGCTGATCATCAAAGCCATTATGGAAAATCCCGGGATCTCCCAGCACGAATTAAGTGAGAAGGTTTTTAAAGACAATGCTTCCGTAACCCGTATTATAGAATTATTGGTTAAATCAAAATATTTGGAACGAAAAGTCAATTCGAAAGACAGAAGAAAATCAAATCTGAAAATAACCTCCGACGGAATGAAAATTATTGAAGACGTGCAGCTTTTGGTTTTAGAAAACAGGAAAACAGCGCTTGACGGAATTCCTGAAAAAGACCTGAAAGTAATGCATACAGCATTAAACAAGATTTTAGAAAATTGTAAAAAAACTTAACAGTCAAATATCCATGATACGTATTCTACTTTTAATCAGCTTTTATGTAATAACAGCGCTTCTCAGTTTATTATACGGGCAACAAGCCGAAAATGGAAGCATAACTATCTCGGGAATGGCGTTGGATGATTCGGGCGAAACAATTCCGTTCGCAATTATTTATTTGAAAGATGCCAATGAAGATAAACTTATAAAAACCGAAGCAAGCGACGAAAATGGAATCTACATTTTTGAAGGAATCCCAAAAGGGAAATATTTTCTGGAAATTTCCCAGTCCGGTCAGGATGTACAGAAAGGAGAACCGTTTGAAATAACGGGAGACAAAGAATTACCACCTTTTGTTTTCCATTCTCAAATTCAACAACTAAATGAGGCTGTAGTTATAAAGACCAAACCTTATATAGAAAGAAAAGATGGTGTGATGACATTGAATGTTGAAAGTAACCTTGCTTCGACAGGATCTTCAGCATTTGAAATTTTGGAAAAAGCGCCCGGCGTAAATGTAGATACGAATGACAACATCAGCCTTCGCGGCAAAAATGGGATTTTGATCCAAATCGACGGAAAAATTACTCAAATGTCAGGAACCAATCTGGCAAATTATTTAAGAGGAATCCCTTCTTCCAATATTGATAAAATTGAATTCATTACCAATCCGGGAGCAAAATACGATGCGGCCGGATCTGCTATCATCAACATCAAATTAAAAAAGGACAAACGAAAAGGAACTAACGGAAGCATTTCCACTGCTTACGGTCAAGGAATTTATCCCAAAAGCAATAGTAATTTCAGCTTAAACCATCGCAACAACAAGGTGAATTTATTTGGAAGCTACAGCTTTGCTTATCGCGAATGGTTCAATGAATTGCTTTTAAGCAGAAGATTCTATGATAATGGAGCCTTTACAGGCGCTTATGATCAGGATAATTTTTTGAAAATGAATTTCAGAAACCACATCGGTCGGGGGGGCGCAGATTTTTTTGTAAATGATAAACATACGATCGGAATCGTGGGAAGTGCCATCAGCAATAAATTCAATCCGACTGGGCGGAATTATTCTGACGTTTATGATGCTTCCGATATGTTGAGTTCAAGGTTTGAAACCAAAAATAACTCACGGGACAGCTGGTTTAACTACTCGGCAAATCTCAATCATAAATTTGTGCTGGATACGATCGGAACAGAATTAACGACTGATCTGGACTTTGCGAATTTCGGTAATGATACCGAACAAAATTTCACCACACGCTATCTGGATTTGAATAATAATGAGTACCAAAATCCTTATTTGCTGTATGGCGATATTGTGGGCGATTTGAAAATTTATGCTTTAAAATCTGATTTTGTTACCAATTTGAATAATATAAAATTAGAAACAGGAATAAAGACAAGCTACGTTAAAGCTGATAATAATCTCGAATTTTATGATGTAAGTTCTGCCGATCCGGTTTTTGACGAAACAAAGAGCAATCATTTTATTTATGAAGAAAACATCAATGCAGCTTATGTCAACGGTTCGAAACAATTCGGAAAATGGAGCGCTTACCTGGGATTGAGAGTAGAAAACACAAACATATCGGGTCAACAGCTGGTTAATGACACCTCATTCAAAGACAGTTATACCCAATTGTTTCCGAGCGGAACAGTAACTTATTCGTTCAACGACAACAATAGTCTTGAATTGAATTATAGCCGTAGAATTAACCGTCCGAGCTACGACCAGTTAAACCCATTTAAATTCTTTCTGGATCCGACCACTTATAAAGAAGGCAATCCTTACCTGAAACCACAAACTACTCATTCCCTAGAGCTTACGCATATTTTGAATCAAAAGATATTCACTACACTGAGTTTTTCAAGGA
>CAZKOC010000349.1:0-2432 GCA_964554275.1 uncultured Weeksellaceae bacterium | reverse complement strand
AATCCGAAGTACTGAAACTATGGCAGGGACTTGGGTATTATTCCCGTGCAAGAAATTTACATTTTTCGGCGAAACATATTGTAAATGAGCTGAATGGAATTTTCCCCAATCATTTCAGTGGTTTATTGAAATTAAAAGGAGTTGGTGATTATACCGCCGCTGCTATTTCTTCTATTAGTTTTGACGAATCTGTTCCGGCAATTGACGGAAATGCCTTTCGTGTTTATGCAAGATATTTTAATATACATATTGATATTTCAACCCCTCAGGCAAAAAAACACTTTTTTGAATTAGGAAAAGAAATCATCGATAAGAATCGCCCGGGAGACTTTAATCAGGCCGTTATGGAATTAGGCGCAACGATTTGTGTTCCTGTGAGCCCTAAGTGTGATGTTTGTCCGGTAAATGAATCCTGTGAGGCCCTGGCGCAAAAAACAGTAGCACAGTTACCTGTAAAATCAAAAAAAATAAAAATAAAAGAACGTACACTTCATTTTATAGAAATTACAGATGGAGAAAGGTTCCTAATTAAAAAACGAACGGAAAATGATGTCTGGAAGAATCTCTATAATTTTCCATTGTTTGAAACTGAATCCATTCATGAAAAAATGGAAGAATTTAATTTGAATCTTTTACTGACAAAAGAACATGAAGAAAAACATATACTCACACACCAACGTTTACAAATTGTATTCTGGAAAACACGGGTGAATTTTAAAGATTTAAAACATTTATCGGAGATATTTGATGCTGAAATAATTACCCGTAGTGAATTGAGCCGGTTCCCGCTTCCACGTCCGATGGAAAAATACCTGTTTGAAAAAAATCCTGATTAATTTTTATATATTTTCTCTGTAAAGGTATATTTGATTAATTTGGTCAGAGAGAAACTGCATATAAATTTTTTTCATTGTGTTTTTTGTATATTTACAATGAAAAATTTATGTCGTTTTGATAAAAGTTGAGTTATGAACGGAACAATGAACAAAGTAATATTGATAGGCAACTTGGGTGACGAAGTGAAAATGCACCAGTTTGATGATGCCAACAGCATTGGAAGATTTCCCGTTGCCACTACCGAATCTTTTACCTCACGGGAATCCGGAGAAAAAGTTTCGCAAACCGAATGGCATAATATAGTTGTCAGGAATAAACTAGCCGAAATTTGCAGCAAGTATCTGAAAAAGGGTGATAAAGTTTATATAGAAGGACGGCTTAAAACCAGAAAATGGCAGGACAATAATAACCAGGACCGGTATACTACGGAAATAATTGCCAGCGAAGTTATATTTCTCACCACAAAAGGAAACTCAAATCCTGAAGGCACATCTGAGCCTCAATCCCCTTCCCAGTCTTCACCGGATTCGCCGCAGAATACGGGGAATGGAAATGATGATTTACCTTTTTAATTATTCAAAAAACCGATGAAATATTTTTTGGGATTGTTTTTCCTTTTAGGGCTGATTTCATGCAAGGAAGACTATGGCCTGAAACCAGTCGGGCATGTGCGTTTGGAGTACCCTGAACCTATTTATCAGCAGTTCAATCCAGACTGTAATTATACTTTTGAATATTCAAACCACAGTAAAGAAATACAAAAGGGAGAGTCATGCTGGTATGTTCTGCATTATCCGAAAATGAAAGCCAATATCTATTTGACTTATTTTCAAATAAATGGAAAAGAAGATTTGGCTATAAAAATAAAGGACAGTGAAAGAGTAGTCCACGAACAAACCGTAAAAGCAAGCTACATTTCTCCTCGGGAATTCATTTTTGACGATAAAAAAGTTTATGGAACTTTGTTTGAACTGGGCGGAGAATCTGCCATTAACTTACAATTCCACGCGACTGACAGCACACGGAATTTACTGACCGGCTCTGTTTATTTTTCTACACCACCCAAATACGACTCATTGCAACCGGCCATTAATTACATCAAAAAAGATGTCGTCCACCTCATCGAAACTTTGAATTGGAAATAGCATGATGCTAAACTGATGAAATAGCGTATTTTTGCAACTTAATTTCATAGAAAGAGAAAAAAATATAAATGGAAATTTTAGTAAAAGTCGGACAGATGATTCTGATGCTGTCTATTTTAGTTACACTACACGAATTAGGACATTTCATACCTGCAAAATATTTTAAAACAAAAGTCGAAAAATTCTACCTCTTCTTTGATCCCTGGTTTTCTTTGGTAAAAAAGAAAATCGGAGAAACAACTTACGGTATTGGGTGGCTGCCTTTGGGTGGCTATGTAAAGATTGCGGGAATGATTGATGAGAGCATGGATAAGGAACAAATGAAATCGCCGCCACAACCATGGGAATTCAGAAGCAAGCCGGCATGGCAGCGACTTATCATCATGTTGGGAGGAGTTACCGTAAATGTATTGTTGGCTTGGTTGATATATGCTGTAATGTTCTCTTGCA
>CAZKOC010000348.1:0-2437 GCA_964554275.1 uncultured Weeksellaceae bacterium | reverse complement strand
ACTGGAACAGGGCTGTATTGGGAGAATTTCCCGCAGATGATGTATTGTTTATAAGCGATGTCATAGATTATATGTGCTCCAATTACAGGATCAACCGTAACCGTATATATGTTACGGGGAGCTCGGCAGGCGCTTTCATGACTTACCGGCTTGCGATTGAAGCAGCCGGAAAAATAGCCGCCATAGCACCGGTGTCAGGGCTTCTCTATGGAGATGCCGAAAACAATGGAAATGATTACATCAACTCTTATTTAAATGGCACGAATTTTATAAAAATCCCCATTCTACATATTCACGGAGACAATGACAATCTGGTGAGTTACCCCGATCCGGATCATCAGCCAACTCCCTGGTCAGAATTTCCATTGACCGGCTTTTCCTATCCCACATGCAGTGCCAATACTTACGATGCGGGCAATGTAAACGACATCAGCCCCAATGTAAAAAAGATACTTTTTTGTCCCAACAATGCAGGTTCCAAGGAAATATCTCTTATCAGACTAATGGGAGGGGGACATGGATGGCCTAATATTAACGACTATCACGTTGCACAGGAAGCATGGGATTTTTTTAAAGATTACCAACTTGACACCTATGAGCCTTGTGATGTGATGAATGTACAGGACGAAACTACAGAATCAGTTTCAGTTTACCCCAATCCTTTTACAGATTTTATCAGGATTCAATCTTCTCAAAATATAAATTCAATCTTTTTGTTTGATGCTAATTCCAATTTAATACGAAGTTTTTCAGAAAATTCTTCACAACTGAATCTGCAGGGATTGCAATCCGGGATATATTTCTTAAAAATCAAAACATCTTCGGGAGAATTCATAAAAAAGATTATAAAAAAATAAAACCTCAAAATTTATTCAAATATGAAAAAATTCAACTTAACTCAAATTGTCCATAAACCCAAATTGGTTTTATGGATTATCCTTCAGTTCATTTTAGGACTGTCTTATGCACAGGTAAACATTCAGATTGACTCAAATCCCGCCGAAAGAAAAAACATAAGCACGTACATTTATGGATTAAATCCCTATCATTACCACAACAACCTGACGGGGATGGGTCTCCACGACCCTGGCATAAATGTAACTTCCTTAAGGTTTGGAGGGGATGCGGCGAGCACTTACAACTGGGAGCTAAACAGCAATACGTCTATGAATGCTGCCTGTTTCAATAATGGAACGTCACAGCATTCGGAAGAAAATGATAATAACAAATTTTTGGCTTATGCTTCCGGTCAACCCGCATCAGGTTATAATAATTATGCGGGTGCCATTCTGAAAATGGCAAATGATGCGCAGGCGTTGGACGCATATACATTTGTGCAGATAACAGCCATGCAATATGTGGCGGCAGATCATGCCGGCTGTATTACAATTGCTGAAGGAAATAATCCGGGAAATTCGGGAAGGTTCAAAGAGATTGTTATAGAAAAACCCGGCAATCTGTCTACTTCCCCTGATTTAAATGATGCTTATGTCTATGCCGATGAAGAAGTGAATTTCCTCATCTCCCAGTTAGGCAATAGCACAAGCGCGACCGGTATCAAAGGATATAACCTGGAAAACGAACCGGCTATCTGGAGCTACACACATCCGGTGACGCATAATCAGCCACCAACTCTTGGCGAGATTCTGAACAAGAACATCGACCTTGCCAAACGGATCAAAGCACTGGACCCGAATGCGGAAACCTTTGGTATGGCTGCTTATGGGCTGGTCGAATATGTACACGGGGTTCAGGATTATCCTGCCGCAGATTATAATACTTATATGACAAATATCCCCGGATATACTGATGCAGATTACAAATACATGAGATGGATGGCGTCTTACCTGCATCATATGAAACTGGCATCGGAAAATCACGGAAGCAGGTTACTTGATGTATTGGATCTGCATTTCTATGATGACGGAAACAATATACGCCAAGGCTCCCGCAGCTTCTGGGATCCCATCTATGTGGGTGACGGCTGGATTGCGGATTTCTATGGCGGACAACCTTATAATGCAGCGGACAATTTTCATAAACTGATTGATGATTTCTATCCGGGAACTAAACTATCCATATCCGAATGGGGAAATTTCAATAACAGTTCTTCTCCTGATGTCGGGATTTACGTAGCGGATTTACTGGGAGCCTTTGGTAAAAAAGATGTTTACATGGCCAATTACTGGGGAAGACTCACCGGATTCTTAGCAGGCGGATTTAAAATCTATACAAATTATGACGGTAACGGCGAGAGATTCGGAAGCATCGGGGTGGCAAGCTCTTCATCAGACAACAATCTTGTCACAGCATACGGCTCTCTCAAAAGTAATTCGGAAGGAATCATGCACCTTGTACTCATTAACAGATCCAACGCCCAGCAAAATGTAAACATCAGCATCGATACAGAGGTTGCCAATTACCAGTCTGCTTCGGT
>CAZKOC010000347.1:0-2439 GCA_964554275.1 uncultured Weeksellaceae bacterium | reverse complement strand
CCATTACAATTATGTGTTTGTGACGGATGTGGTGAACTTCACCTGAAATTATTTCACCTTCCATATCCTTGAACCTTTCATAAAGATTAGCATTGTCGTGCTCCATTACTTTAGCAACCAGATTCTGGCGTAAAGCCAAAACCGCTCTACGACCCAAATCAGCCAAAGCAACAGGTTCCGATACCTGCTCACCTACTTCAAAATCCGGCTCTATTTTACGGGCTGCTGATAGTTCTATTTCAGCGCTATCGTCCTCAGACATTCCGTCTTCTACTACAATCCGGTTGTGCCAGATTTCCAAGTCTCCTTTGTCAGGGTTTACGATGATATCAAAATTATCGTCTGAACCGTACTTTTTTCTCAATACACTTTGCAGCGATTCTTCCAAAATCGCCATGAGCGTGATACGGTCTATGTTTTTTTCGTCTTTGAAATCACCAAATGATTCTATCAATGCAATATTGTCCATTTTTCGTATTAATTTAAAAAGTGATTTTTACAATTGCTTTTTTTATTTCTGTATAATTAATTTTTTGTTCTTTCTCTACGTTGTGTTTTCCCTTACCAATCGGTTTAGGCTCACGTGCCGTCCATTTCAAAATGATGCTTTTATCACTGGCAGAAACCAATTCCCCTTCTAAATCTTTTCCGTCATCTGCTTTTGTTACCCTTAAAATTCTTCCAATATTTTTTCGATACTGACGAGGTAAAATCAAAGGGTTCCCTACTCCTGCGGAAGAAACATTCAGAGAAAAATCGAATTCTTCACGGTCCAGGTTGTGCTCTACGTGACGGCTGATTCGTACAATCTCATCAATTGAAAGTCCTTCATCTCCGTCAATCAAAATTTCAATTGCATTTTCCGGTGAAATTTTCCAATCCACTAAAAACAATGCCGGATTTTCTGCAACGGCTTCATCTATTAATTTTTTTACTATCTCCTGATTCATGTTGAATAAAAAAGAGAGCAAACGGCTCTCTTTCATGGTTTTTCTCCTTAAATTCGGGGCAAATATACGACAACTTTTTGAAATTATGAATTTTACTTCAAAATATTACACGGAAATCGGCTGGCTCGAAATCATGGGAGATGAGGATTCAATCCATTCTATTTTATTCAAAGACACTGAACCTGAGATTTCTATGGATTTACCAAAACATTTTATAATGCTGAACGAACAATTTGACGACTACTTTAAAAAACAACAATGGACGTTTGATGTTCCCCTGAAACCCAAAGGAACTGATTTTCAAATAAGGGTTTGGAATGAACTTCAAAAAATCCCATTTGGAAAAACTATTTCTTACCTAAAACTCGCTCAGGATTTAGGTGATGAAAAAACGATTCGTGCGGCAGCAAGTGCCAATGGAAAAAATCCGATTTCAATTTTGATCCCCTGTCACCGTGTGATTGGGAAAGATGGAAGCCTCACCGGTTATGCCGGAGGATTGCACAGGAAAAAATTCCTGTTGGAGCTGGAAAAGGGAATTAAATCAATGGAATTATTTTAAGGATTGTTCCAGACATAGACTTTGAAAATGTCATAAATACAAAATACTGCAAACATTGCCAAAGAAAGCCCCATTCCATAGCCGCTTGTGAGAAAATATCCGATCATGGAACCGGCAGCAGCTCTGACAGCTCTTTTGTGGTTCTGACGGTCATAAATTAATTCACCAATCAAAGCGCCAAAAAACGGAGCGATAATTATACTTACAAACCCGAAGGGTGAGAAAATGATTCCGACCATAAACCCAACTACCAATCCCCAAATACCGTATTTGCTTCCACCCATTTTTTTAGTTGTGGCAATGGGAACAATGTAATCCAGAATAATTCCGGCAATTGTCAAAAACCCGAACAGTCCTATTATCCACCAGTTTATTTCGGTAAAATGAAAAATTTTGGCAAGCAATAATGCACCAAAAGCCAAAGGAGCGCCCGGTAAAACAGGCAAAACGGCGCCGACAACTCCTGCCAACATGGCAACCGCGAAAAGGATTTTTATAATTAAGTCTTCCACTATGTAAATGTAACCTCTTTTTAAGGAATTTTTAAATATTTTAATTAAGCGGATTGCCTAACTTTGCAAAAAATTAAAATTCGGTGTTCGAGACTTCATCTAATCTATATTCAAACAAATTTTTATCGAATCTTGCAAAAATTATCAAAAAGCAGATCAAAGAATTATTTGGGGAATCTCTGAATAAGGCGTTTATGCCTTTTATTGAAGTGGCATTTTGGGTATTGAGCATACTATTGATTGATTTTATTCTTCAAAAAACATTTGGTTGGGTAATGGGTTTAATTGCCCGAAAATCACGATTTATCTGGATTAAAAAATTCTATGAACATAAAGTTTTTAGATCACTTATTCATTTCGTCTCTCTTAATCTCTTAATAAGCATAAATCCTTATGTTTTTCAGAAATACCATGG
>CAZKOC010000346.1:0-2445 GCA_964554275.1 uncultured Weeksellaceae bacterium | reverse complement strand
ACGGAACTTATTTAGGGCGTGTTGTAAACACGGGTTCTTACTGGTATATCATAAAGGTTGCTGATGGCCGAAAATATATTGGAACGCTCGCCGTTCGAAATTATGACAGGATTTAAAGTATTTATCTCACAATCAATTTCTTGCTTTCAATCTTACCGTTTGATTTAATTTTAATAATGTAAATTCCTTTTGGAATTGACCCAAGCTCAATTCTTTGATTATCCTGAACTGAGTTAAATTCCCGAATTAATTTCCCAGATAAATCAAAGATTTGGATTTGATTCCGATTTCCTCTCATGCCACTTATGAAAAATGAATTAGAGGCTGGGTTGGGCGCGATAATAATTTCTGAATTACTTGATAAATCTTCTACGGAAAGTCCGTCATAAATTTTATAACAGGCAATTGTATTTCCTTCGATGCCACTTCTCAATAATACTATTCTGTCGGTTCCCATAAGACTTGCGTCAACCGGAAGATCATGAGATTCATTTGTTATATCAGTAATTGTAACACTCTGACTGCCGAAAGAATTATCAAAATGTCCATTTTTACGATAACCTACAAGTGCAAAATTATAATAGTCCTGCCCTTCAAATTTTGTCGCGCCTATTTGAATGATTCTATGATTGACAGGGGAAACCAAGTGCGAATTTCCATACTCTTCTGAAGTTTCACCTACAATAACCCCAATATCTGCAATGATTTCTCCATTGTTGCCAAACTCAGAATCAATCGTTCCATCGTTTAAAAAGGATTTCAGGTAAAAGTGATCATTGCCATTTGACTGAATTGTCCCTGACACAATTATCTTGCCTTCATCACCTAATTGGACAGATGTGTATTTGGCCTCCTGAAATGGTGTGGACATTTCTTCATTTTCTGATGTGATTTTATATAAATGAGATTTAATAGGTAAACCAGTAATTCCTTCATCTTGTAATACAGCATAAACAGAATTTTCACCATCAATTATCAAATCTAGCAAATAAGTATAAAAGTTGGTTTCAATAGATTTACGCCCATTGTTTCCAAAACTACTATCTAATTCTCCATTCTCTAATAGTTTCATTAAAAATACTTTTTGTATATCAACTATCGTATAATATATCCCTCCAACAATTAACTGGTTATCTTCAAACTCAATAATATTATTTGCCAATACAGTATTTCCGAAATCAATGAGAAGCATACCATTATCCCCGAATGAATTGACATAATTCCCATTTAAATCTATCTTAAAAACTACTCCCCAGCTAATTTCAACAACTTCAATCGGTGTTACGCTTCCTACTACAAACAGAGAATTATCATTGGTCAATATAATTTCTGAAACATAGGATGACTTGTTTTGATAAGATAAAAATACATATCCATCTTCTCCGAATGAAACATCATGATTCCCATTGGGGAAATATTTAGCGATTAAAATTCTATCATAAGTTCCCTCGTCGCCTCCTTCTGTTCTTACAACCGCTGCGGCATAAATATTTCCATCATTATCAGTAATGATTGTTTTGGGAAAAAATTCCAATACATTTGAAGGAAAATTATTGTGAATAAGAATCCCGCCATCACCAAATGTTTCATCTAAAACACCGTATTGGGAAAAAGAACAAATTGGTAATAATAAAAGGATAGAATATAAAAAATTCCTCATGGTTTTCGTTTTAGCTATGAGAAATTTACAAATTTATCTGTGATTAAAAAATTATTTCAAATCCGGTCGTGTCGGGCGGACTTCTATTTTGCTCGGTAAAGTTCTCGGATTCATTTTTAATAAGTCCAACACCAATTGTCCAATGTCTTCCGGTTGGATTTTCCATTTATCGCTGTCTGCCGGGATATGATTATTGAAATTCGTCGCTACCGAACCCGGCATTATAGTAGAAACTTTTATATCGTATTTCCTCAGATCCAGCATTACAGCTTGTGTGAATCCTACTACGCCAAATTTTGTCGCATTATAACCTGCGCCATTTTCAAAAAAATTCGTCCCGGCTAAACTTGCTAAAGTGATGTAATATCCTTTCGATTTTTTCAATTGGTCAACACTTGCTTTCAGCGTATGAAACGCGCCGGTCAAATTCGTGTCGATCATACTGTTCCAATCATCCAAAGACAATTCATCAACCGGCGCAAACTTGCCCAATCCGGCATTTGCCAAAACCACATCCAGCTGACCGAAATGTTCTACAATGTTCTGAACAGCTTTTTGTTCATCTTCAAAATTCGTCACATCGGACTGAATTCCTATAATTTTAGATTCATCTCCCAAATATTTCGCAACGTCTTGAGCATCTTCCAATTTTCGTCCGCTAATGGCAACACGCATTCCCGCTTCTAATAGAATTTTTGCTGTTCCATATCCGATTCCTTTTGTTCCACCCGTGATGTAGGCAACTTTGTTATTTAAGTTTGTAAAGTTCATAAAGTTGAAAGTTC
>CAZKOC010000345.1:0-2472 GCA_964554275.1 uncultured Weeksellaceae bacterium | reverse complement strand
GGATATTTTGATGAATTTGAAATAGAAGAAAATGTGTTCGAAGCGTTTGGATTAAATGAATTCATTTCATTAGGGAAAGAAGTTACTGTTCCTGTTCGTGAGCACATCCAGAAATTATTGTTGGAATGTTCAGAATTGGTAAAAGATGAAGATACACAGATAGAAGCATTTCATTCAATAAATTCGGTTTTTATGCAACTCCCGGTTCATATTCCGAATTATACTGATTTTTACAGCAGCATAGAACACGCTACCAATGTGGGTAAAATGTTTCGAGATCCGGAAAATGCTTTGCTGCCAAATTGGAAACATATACCGGTTGGGTATCACGGGCGTGCTTCATCGATTGTGGTTTCAGGAACACCGATTCGCAGGCCTATGGGACAATCCAAACCAAAAGATTCAGATGTTCCGGTTTTTGGTCCTTCACAAAGGTTGGATTTTGAACTGGAGGTGGCTTTTATTACAAATACATATACGGAACTAGGAGAAAGAATTTCAACCGAAGAAGCTGAAGACAATATCTTTGGTTTGGTTTTATTCAATGATTGGAGTGCAAGAGATATACAGCAATGGGAATATGTGCCGTTGGGGCCATTTTTGGCAAAGAATTTCGGATCGTCCATCTCTCCCTGGATTGTTACTTTAGAGGCATTGGAACCGTTCCGGGTAGAAGGCCCGAAACAAGAACCGGAAGTTTTCCCTTATTTGAAATTTGAAGGAAAGAAAAACATAGATATAAAATTACAAACCCTCATAAAATCTGAAGGTGGAAATGAAAACGTGATCTGCAACAGTAATTTTAAGTATATGTACTGGAATATGGCTCAGCAACTGGCGCATCATACCGTAAATGGTTGTAATGTGGAGGTGGGAGATATGTATGCAAGCGGAACCATTAGCGGGCATACGGAAGATTCATTCGGTTCTATGCTCGAGCTGACCTGGGGAGGAACAAAGCCACTAAAGCTTTCTGACGGAACTGAACGTAAATTTATAGAAGATAACGATACGGTAATCATGCGCGGCTGGTGCGAAGATGGAGAAAAACGTGTCGGATTTGGAGAAGTGGAAGGGAAGATTTTGCCGGCTATTTAAACACCTTCTATCCTTCGGACACCTCCCTCAAAGAAGGGATTCTCTTTTCGAATATGTGGCTATAACCTGCGATTAATATTTTAAACATTAAGGGGTTAAGAAAAATACTAATAATCAGTTTATTTATTTCTTAAAAAATATATCTTAATAAACTTAATTGCTTAATGTTTTAAAAATAAAGAACAGAATTAAATATTTAATAATCGAGTTGAGGTAGTTATAAAAAAATCTGCGACTCAAAAAAGCGAGCCACAGATTTTCCTCATGTGTATAATGTGTAAATTTATCCTAAAATAACACTTTCATTTTCTTTGTCCAAATAGCTTTGTACAATTTCGATTGCGTTGGTAACGACATCACTCAAAGCAGTAATGAAAGTTCCTTCTTTTGCATTGTTAATTGCGTGTTTGATGGCTTCTACTTCTTTCGGAATGATTTCGTAAGTGATTTCCTTATTTGAAGAGTGGATTCCCTCCAAAATCAAATCAATGATTTCCTGTTCGGTTCTTCCGCGCAGGTGTTTTTCCTGTCTTATGATGATGTGGTCAAACATCCTTCCTGCAATTTTACCACATTCTTTTATGTCTTCGTCACGTCTGTCACCCACTCCGGCGATGATCCCGATTTTGTGTGGGGAATCGATGTTGCTTAAGAAATCTTCAATAGCCAAATAACCTTTTGGATTATGTGCAAAGTCAATCATTACCTGGAAATTTTTGAAATTGAAGATGTTCAATCTTCCCGGGGTTTGTGCTGCGCTTGGAATAAATGTCTGCAACGATAAACTTAAATCTTCGGAATTAAATCCAGATAAATAGCCTGCTAAAGTTGCTGCCAGAGCATTTGCGATCATAAATTTAGCCTTACCACCAACTGTAATCGGAACCTGGGTTACACGCTCAATCCGGATTTTCCAATCCCCTTTTTTGATTGTAATGTATCCGTTTTCGTAAACTGCTACAATATTTCCCGCTTTAGAGAGTGCCTGTACATGAGGCTGATTTTCATCCAAGCTAAAATAGGCAACATTGCAATCTAAATCTTTGGCTATTTTCATACAATGCTCATCATCTGCGTTCAGCACTGCCCAACCATCGTTTTTGATGCTGTGAACAACTACTTTTTTAACTCTTGCCAGATCTTCCAAATCATGAATATCATTTAATCCTAAATGGTCTTCCTGTACATTGGTAATTACTCCGATATCACAACGGCTGAATCCTAACCCTGCTCTTAAAATCCCGCCACGGGCGGTTTCCAGAACTGCAAACTCAACAGTTGGGTCTTTTAAAATGTATTCTGCACTGAAAGGTCCTGTTGTATCTCCTTTTTCCAATAAATGATTCTGAATGTATATCCCGTCTGATGTTGTAA
>CAZKOC010000344.1:0-2498 GCA_964554275.1 uncultured Weeksellaceae bacterium | reverse complement strand
GATGAAAATGCTAAATTAATCCTAAAATCCACAAAATCAGGCAATGAAAGAACCGATGAAACGTTTGAATACGAAAATGCTAAATTGATAACCCATACCATACAAAATAATGATAAAGTCATTTTGAAGGAAATTCTTAATGCTGATGAATTACCCAAAGAAATCCAAAAGTTCAATTATACAACTCAAAAGTTTGATTTGCACCAATTTAAATTTGAATATGATTCTCAAAATAATTGGATAAATTGTTTAATTTTAGAAAACCAAATCCCTAAATTTATTATCAAAAGAATAATCAACTATTATTAAAGAATAATTACCAAAATGGAAACAACTAATCCGCAACAGGGAACCCAACCAGTTTCTAAAAGAAAAGAATACATCATCATCGGGATTTTGAGCATTTTGCTTTTAAGCAGCCTGGCGTACAACATTTATCAAAACCGGGAACAAGAATCAACTACCGAGCTTTTTGAAATTGATTTGAAAGATGAAGCAAAAGCAAAAACCCTGCTACAGGGTCAATTAGATTCTTTAACCAGTGAATTTGAGAGAACGAGAACGGGTTTAAATGTTCGTGATTCACTATTGTCAAGAAGGGATGCTGAGATTTTTGACAAACAAAAAGAAATTCAGAATATCCTCAACAAAAGTGAAATTTCGGAATCGGAACTAAAACAGGCAAAACGCATGATTGCCGCGCTCAATGCGGACATTGGAAGATTTAAACAGGAGATAATTGAATTAAAACAAAAGAACGACTCTCTTTTGGTGGTTAACGAAACGCTCCATACAGAAAAGAATACCATTTCAGAAGAGTTGATTACCGAAAAAGAAAAAGCGCAGGAAGCAGAAACAAATGTTCGCAGCACGTTTTCCATTTCAAATTATCAGTTGACCGGTTTAAAAATAAGAAAAAGCGGAAAAGAGGTGGAAACCGACAAAGCCAAACGTATAGATAAACTTCGCGTAAGTTTCGATTTGGATCCGAATACGTATGCGGAATCCGGAGTTAAGGAAATTTTCATTGCCATTTATAAACCTGACGGAACTCTTGGGAAATTCAAGGATGCTACGTCGGGAGAGCTTGATACTTGGTCTTTAGGAACAATTCAGTATTCGGATAAAATTAAATTCAATTACACAAAAGGAACTCAGCAAAAAGTCTCTTTTGATTGGGAGGATTATGATTTTCCCAAAGGAACCTATAAAATAGATTTGTACCAAAACGGATTTAAAATAGGACAGAAATCATTGGAATTAAAGTAATTAAAATCCAACTAAAACCAAAACGAATAGTTAAATAAAGGTTAATTTTAACGTTACGCATAGTTTTTGTTTCATAATATTTCGACATTATGAAATGTGCCATCATTGAAATTAATTTTATATTTAGTTGATTTCATTTTTGGCAAATTCCATCTGACAATTATTAACAAATAAAATTACTACAGATGAAAACAAATGAAAACCCATACACTATCGGCACGTCGGTTTACAACCCACAGCTAAGAACGTTATTGTCTATAAGAGATTTCGGATCAGGATTAGAAAATTACAAAAATAAGGTTCTTACTTCCACACAGACTCTCATCCAAACTTATGAGAATGGAATCCAGATATTGGAATCTGATGCGGATCAGGATTTTAAAAAAGAATGGATTGAACTTCTAAATGAGGTCAGAGTACATGCAAACCACCTGAATCACTACTTGATGATCGTGAAAGAAAAATCGGAACAAAATCGTGAATTTCCTTTTTCAGGGCTTTGGAAAGAATTTGAAGAACGCTTGAAAATGTTGCAGGATTCATCTCAAAAATTTGAAAATTTAGGAGTAAAAATTCTGCCGCAAGAAAGAAAAGAACAATGGGAGAATGACATCGCTATATTTGAGAAAATTATACTTCCTGAAATTGAACTGAATGCAAAGGCGGTGAAACTCATCCTTCAGTTCATGGCGAAATATACTCCCGAACAATTAGATAAGATATCAAAGATCATTACAGAAACGCTTCCAGAAGGTTCTTCTCTAAAAGAAGCAAAAGATTATGAAGCCGCATTTTTGAAATCACTCAGAGAGTTCCAAAAAGAATTTGAACAAAAAGATAATCTGTGGGATACTATAATGGAAATTCTGGCTGGTGGAGTTCATCCCTCTCCTTCGGAAAAGGTGATGCTTGAGAAATGGATAGACGGGGAAGAAAAAATCCGGGAAGATATGTAGAGAATTCTCCGGATTGTATCATTTTCACCTAATCCTGACCATTATCTCACTTTAATCCGTTAACTTTATCAAAATCACATTCAAATGTCTAGAGAAAAAGAAGGGAAAAAGAAATCCGACAAAACAGCCCCGGCAAAATCACAAAAAGAAAAACGAGCTGACAAAGCCGCTAAAAAGAAAGACAGGGACAGTAGAACTGATTAGCGTAAAAAGTCAAATCATAATTTGACTGACAATTCATAAATTTTCTCCCAGTTTTTTCCGGTAACAAGG
>CAZKOC010000343.1:0-2518 GCA_964554275.1 uncultured Weeksellaceae bacterium | reverse complement strand
TCCGCTTCTAAAATAATTTCTACCGTTTTCTTTTTTGGCGCGCCGCAAATAGAACCTGCAGGCAGAAGCTTTTCAAAAATTGTCCCCAGGTTTTGGTGAAAGTCTTTCGGTAATTCACCTGAAATCTCTGAACTTACCTGCAGTATTTTTTTGTTATGCGTAGAAATTTCATCAATGTAACGAAATTTTTCTACCGTTACTTTTTTAGCGACCTGACTCAAATCGTTTCGGATCAGATCTACTATGGTATAATGTTCCGCCATTTCCTTCTCATCGGTCAAAATCTTTTCTCCCGCATTTTCAATCGAAGCATCAATGGTTCCTTTCATCGGGTAGGAATAAATTTTCCGGTTTTCGATCCTGACAAATGTTTCGGGTGAAAAACACACAAAATTATCTTTGAGGAACAATTTATATTTGGCGTTTGAATAACGGTAAATTTCTTCTAAACTTAAATTTATTTCAACCGGCGTGGCGCAAGTCAGGTTGGTCAGGTAAGAGTTTCCAAGCAGGATATTTTTTTTGACAAGATTGAATTGATTTTCATATTCATCCAATGAAACCGGATATCTCTTAAGTATTATTTCAGAATTGAATTCTTCCGGAGTTGAATGCAGCGAATATTGAATTTCACCGGTCAATTTATCCAGCGGGATTATTTTTCCGGATTCTTTCAGGAAATCAATTATAAAGAGAAAAGGGGTTTTCTGGCTCCCCAATTCATTCATTTTTTTAAAGATTTTTTCTCCGTACAACATTATTTCATATAACCGTGACTGCCGATTTGGTCTATTTCCGAATGTTCAGGGTTCATTAAAATATCTTTTACCATAGCATAACTCATAACCGAACCAGCTGCTATGGAAGCGAAGACACCAATCAAGCAAACAAAATATCCTACGGAAGAAATCATCCCTAAGACAAAAAGAAAAAGTAAAATCCACCAGAATTGTTTCCTGAATAATTTTATTGATTCTTTAAATGCGTCATACCCGGAATAATTTCCATAATGAATCAGATAAGGCGCAAAAATGACCGCAGACTGGAGAATGTACATGACTGCGTACATAAACAAATAGTAGAAAACTCCTAACAATGCTATCAAAGGATTCCTGTCTATCCCCTGCGCCTGCTCCAGCATAACAAAAAAACCGATTACAGGAATGTAAACAAGCATTACGATGGCAATTATAATCAGCATAAGAACTGCATAATTTCCAAAATTTTTGAATGCTCCGAAGAAATCATTGAACTCTAATCGTTCTCCACGTTCAACTTTTTCTGCAGCGACGGAGAAGCCTAGCATGGCAGGCATTACAAAAAACAAAGCACCAAATACAGTGACGACTGAAAAAAGGATGATTAAAAATGAAATAAGTCCGTATAAACTAAACAGCAACCATTCTTTCGAAAATATATTGAACCCGTCAGAGATATATTTTCCGAAATCGAAGTTATATCCGTTTTGGATTTTTGCCTCAACTGTGGCGCGTTCAATCTTTAACATCCTTCGCCAATAAATCTTTTAAACAGATCGTCCGTCTTTTCGTTGTTTTTAAGGAAAATTTCTACCACGTCGTCTTTTCCTTTTTCGCCATATTTTTCCACAGCGTTTTCATTTTTCAAAACCGATACCGATTCTATATCGTCAAAGTCAATCAGTTTCAATATATTGATGTTATTTGTTTCATAAGATTCACCCTGAAACATAACAACATAAACCGGATAAACCACTTCTGTTTTAGTTTCCGTTTTCTTATTGGTGGGTAAATTTTCTTGTGCATTTATGGTTTGAAACGATAAAAAACACAACACAATTAGAGGTAAATACAATTTCATCTTGATAATTTTGTTTTAAATATAAAAACTTTAAAATGAAATCAGAAGAATTATTTGAAATTATAAAAGCAAGGAGAGCTGTATTTCCTGCGCAATACAGTAATACAGAGATCACCGGATCAGAATTGAATCAAATTCTTGAAAGCGCGAATTGGGCCCCCAATCACAAAAGAACGGAACCCTGGCGATTCAAAGTGATACGAGACAATGCAAAACAACGATTTGCAGAGTTTATGGTGAAAAAATATATGGACAATACACCGTCCGAAAGCCAGACTGAACGAAAAAAAATTGATATCATGGATAAGTGCAATCTGTCGCATACCATTATTTTAATCAATATGAAAACATCAGGTCTATTGCCTGAATGGGAGGAACTGGCGGCTACTTCTATGGCAGTTCAGAATTTATGGCTCATGTGCACTGCTTTGGGTATAGGTGCTTACTGGTCTTCGCCTTCAGCAATTGCTCAGATGGATGAATTTGTCCCTATGGAAGAAAACGAAAAATGCATCGGGATTTTTTATATGGGGAAGCTGAAAGATAATTTGTTAGAGGGTAGCCGCAGACCTGTGACGGACAAAGTTCAGATAGTTACCAATTAATCTTTACGTCTAAAATTTTCTGGAAAGCTGAAAGGTCTTTAAATTTGCAAATCAATTTATATCTAATTTAAAGT
>CAZKOC010000342.1:0-2519 GCA_964554275.1 uncultured Weeksellaceae bacterium | reverse complement strand
CGGCTTTGTACGTCGCGATGACTTTGGTGATTCTCGGAAACGGATTCTTTAAACCTAATATTTCCACGCTTTTAGGTAATTTTTATTCGCAGGAAAAATTCAAAACTAAAAAAGATGAAGGCTACAATATATTCTACATGGGAATCAATATCGGAGCATTTATCTGTAACTTTTTCGGTGCGGCATTGTACATTCTTTTAGGATGGAACTTCGCATTCATTGCAGCCGGAATCGGAATGTTCATCGGTGTGATTGTTTTCCTTTTGGGAACGAAACATTATATAGGTTTTGATCAGAAAAAAGGAGTTCAGCCGGGCGATATGTCTTTCGGGAAAATCGTAATGTTTATTTTAGTTCCTTCTGCAGTTTTCGGAGCAATTGGTTGGTTAATTAAAGGAGTGGAGTCCACATCTAATCCAAATGCATATATTTTCGGTTCTGACAGTACAGATGCTTTTATTTTTGCCTGTATCCCCGTCGTTTTCTTTTATGCAAATATTTATTTCCGGGCAAAGAGCGAACACAAACGTTCCATCGGAGCATTGCTGGCTATATTTTCAGTGGTAATTTTATTCTGGGCAGTATTCAAACTTAACGGCTCTGCTTTGAATACCTGGGCAGATCGTTACACGGACAGGCAGGTTACGGGTATTTCCGAAGATGTTTTTAATGGACTTTATCTTGCTCAGGAAGTAGAATATAAAAAAGATTCCGTTGCGGCTTATGATGCGGCATTCAGAATTCAGAAAGAAGGAGACAAAGTGATTAAAGAAATTAATTATCCGGTTTATTTTCGAAATGTGGCACCTGAAAAATTACCGGAAGAAAATTCAAAAATTTCCTTATGGGCAACAAATTTAAGTCAGTCCATCAATCCGGCCTGGGTAATCATCTTTACGCCTTTGATTGTCGCGTTTTTTACGTTTTTACGAAACCGGAACAAAGAGCCCTCGACGCCCACAAAAATAGCATTTGGACTTTTGATTTCCGCTTTATCGGTGTTGGTTATGGTAGCAGCAGTAAAAGCCGGCGGAAACGGAAGCGAGAAGGTCAGTGTTTGGTGGCTTGTCGCTAATTATGGAATTATAACCATTGGTGAATTGTTTTTAAGCCCCATGGGATTGTCGGTCGTTTCGAAACTTAGTCCTACAAACATCACTTCCCTCATGATGGGCGGTTGGTTTTTATCGACTTCTATCGGGAATAAAATGTCTGGAGTACTGGCAAGTTTATGGGATACCTATGATGACAAAGCGAATTTCTTTTGGATAAATTTCGGATTGCTGATGTTTGCAACCTTGCTGATGTTTGCACTTTTGAAGTATTTAAATAAAGTAATGAGAGAAAATAATATACATTAAATATTTTAAAATTAAATTAAATACACATGGCGACAATTAACGATATGGCTTTAGACGAATCTAAAGCAACTAAACACCCGAAAGGCCTTTGGGTACTTTTCGGAACTGAAATGTGGGAACGTTTCAACTTCTATGGAATGCGTGCGCTTTTGACCTTGTTCATGGTAAACGCATTGTTAATGAAAGAAGCCGACGCTTCCATTATTTATGGGGGATTCTTAGCTTTATGTTATTTAACGCCGCTTTTAGGAGGTTTTATCGCGGATAGGTTCTTAGGGAATCGCTATTGTATCATTTTAGGAGGTGCTTTGATGGCAATCGGACAATTATTATTGTTCTTCAGTGCGTCTATGTTTAGTGAAAATCTTAGTCTCTCCACTACTTTATTGTGGGTGGCCTTGGGTATAATTATATTCGGAAACGGGTTCTTCAAACCCAATATTTCCTCAATGGTAGGAAGCTTATATCCGAAACAGGAAAAAAGCAAACTGGATTCCGCTTTTACTATTTTTTATATGGGAATCAACATCGGAGCATTTTTAGGACAGTTTATTTGTCCATTCTTAGGCGATGTGAAAGTGGATGGTGTACGTGATTTATTTGCCTTTAAATGGGGATATCTTGCAGCATCTATTGCAATGGTAATAGGAACACTGACTTTTATTTTATTGAAAGATAAATATGTTGTAACACCGGACGGACGTCCCATTGGTGGACTTCCAAAAAACAATACCACAGATGATTTTGAAGAAGGAGAAGCAACAAAAGCGGCATTTTCCTCTAAATCTTTAGGATTTGTAGGTGGATTATTTGTAGTATTATTTTTTGTGTTTCAATATTTTATGGTTGGAAGTATCGGGTTTTCAAACCTGGAAGGAGCTGCGCTGATAAAAGGAATTATTTACCCAATTATTTATGCATCCGGTATATCTCTTGCAACATTGATTATTTCAGATTCAGCTTTAACCAAAGTCGAACGTGACAGAATCCTGGTTATTTACATCATTTCATTTTTCGTAATCTTTTTCTGGGCAGCATTTGAGCAGGCCGGTTCATCCTTGACTTTCATTGCCGATAATCAAACGGACAGAAATATTTTAGGCTGGGAAATGCCGCCATCGATGGTTCAGATTTTCAATGGATTGTTTGTGGTAATTT
>CAZKOC010000341.1:0-2526 GCA_964554275.1 uncultured Weeksellaceae bacterium | reverse complement strand
TTTTTGTTTGTTTTTAAGGTTATTAAATAGCTAATATATTAGCGACTTTTATGAGCTCTTTATCTATTTCGTTATGTTTTTTTATCGCCTCTTCTATGGGTGTATAAACAATCTTGTTAGATCGTAATCCTGCCATGACGTTTGTCTTTCCCTCAAGCAATGCTTCTACGGCTGCCACTCCCAGTCGGCTTCCCAGGACCCTGTCCATACAACTTGGATTCCCACCCCTTTGGATATGGCCTAAAACCGTTACACGCACATCATATTCAGGGAATTTTTTCTGGGTTGCTTTCGCCAAATCATAAACATTGCCCAGTTCTTCCCCTTCCGCAACTACGATGATGCTTGAGTTTTTTCCGGCCTGTTCTGATTTTTCCAATGTTTTAAACATGTTTTCCAGGCTGTCTTTTTCTTCGGGAATCAGAATATCCTGTGCACCGGAAGCAATTCCTCCGTTCAGGGCAATGAAACCCGCATCGCGCCCCATTACTTCTACAAAAAACACACGGTTGTGTGAAGTCGCAGAATCTCTGATCCGGTCTATGGCTTCTATCACTGTATTGAGGGCAGTATCGTATCCGATTGTATAATCGGTTCCAAATATATCGTTGTCAATGGTACCGGGGATACCGATAAATGGAATATGGAATTCTTTATGAAATATTGATGCGCCGGCAAATGAACCGTCGCCTCCAATTACAACAAGGGCATCCAGTTCATTTTTTTTAAAGTTGTCAAATGCTTTTTGTCTTCCTTCTTTGGTCCTGAATTCATCTGACCGGGCTGTTTTCAGAAAGGTTCCGCCACGATGGATGAGATGCTTTACAGAGCGGGGGCCCAGTTCAGACATATCATTATTGATAAGTCCTTCGTAGCCCATTTTGATACCGATGCAATTTACTTCATAATATGAACAGGCTCTCACTACTGCGCGTATGGCAGCATTCATTCCCGGTGAATCTCCGCCGGATGTTAAAACTCCTATATTTTTAATGGATTTTTTCGACACTCCTCCTAGCTGAAAATTGAAGTGCAAATATATGCAATCGGGGGCGTTAAACTAAATTTAATTCAAGGAAAATTATCTTTTTTCTATTTCTTTAATGGGTTCTAATCTTCCGGAGCGAAAATCTTTTTCAAGAATGACTTCTATGTATAAATCTTCCCTTGTTTTATAAGGGTCAAACCGGGTTTTTAAATCCAGGTCAAAAGCACCTCCGGCAGAATTCCAAAGGAAAGCATTAACACCTCCGCGCAAGTCTTTTATGATTTCAAAAGACGTTTTGTCTGTTTCTCTGTGTATGAGTTTTATGAGTATCTGACCTCGGGAGCGTGATAAATCTTTTAATTTACTCTCAAATTCATTTGCTAAAAACTGTTGTCTTTCTTTTATATATTTTCTTTTTTGCCGCTTATTGTTAAAATACTGTGCAGTGTCATGGATTGAATTATATTCTTCTACGGCTACTTTCACATAGGGCCAGACATCCCTTACTCTTTTCCGCAGCCACAGATAGTATTTTTTTTCTAAGTCCGTTTTCAGGCTTAAATGAAATAAGTCTGCATTGTTTAATTGGATGGTATCAAAAGCGGCGAGGTCATCCTCGGTGATAGAGTCCATTTCGGCTAATTCCTGCTGTAGTTTTTGTTCGTTTTCATTTAATACTTGTGCAGATGCACAGTATGCAGTAAAAATAGTTAGTATCAGTAGTTTCAATTTCATAAATCAGAGCTAATCAAAAATTGTACCTATTTTACTGTGTTTCTTTTATGAAATTTAATTTCAGGATGTTAAATGAACCAGATATATTGATTGCTCAAATTAATTCTGAGATGAAAAAAATATGTACGTTTGTCCAAATTTTAGACAAATGGCAAAAAAAGGATTTTATTCTGAAAAATCGCTTCAGTTTTTAGAAGAATATTTAAATACAACTTCACCAACGGGCTATGAAACAGCCGGACAACTGGCTTGGATAGATTATATAAAACCTTATGTTGATGAAATAAAATCTGATAATTACGGAACAGCTTATGGAATTTTAAATCCTGAAGCAAAATATAAAGTAGTTTTGGAGGCGCACGCTGATGAAATTTCATGGTATGTAAATTACATTTCAAAAGAAGGAATGCTGTATGTGATCCGTAACGGAGGTTCAGATGCAGTCATTGCACCGTCGAAACGTGTTAATATCCATACAAAAAAAGGTGTGGTTCAGGGCTTGTTTGGATGGCCGGCAATTCATGTTCGTGACAAGGAACGTGATGAAGTCCCGAAGATTGAGACCATATGGATTGATTGCGGAGCAAATTCAAAAGAAGAAGTAGAAAAAATGGGAATCCATGTAGGTTGCGTGGTAACCTATCCCGATGAATTTATGGTTTTGAATGACCGTTATTTTGTGTGCAGGGCGTTGGACAACAGAGTAGGGGGTTTTATGATCGCTGAAGTAGCGAGATTGTTGTATGAGAATAAAGATAAAATAGATTTTGGTGTTTATTTTACCAACTCTGTTCAGGAAGAAG
>CAZKOC010000340.1:0-2527 GCA_964554275.1 uncultured Weeksellaceae bacterium | reverse complement strand
GCAGAACTCATCATCAGGAATATTTTGTCTGTTTTATCAATTGAATTCAGATGATTTTTTAATTCATCAGAAGAAGTAAATACCTTAATGGAACTATCACCAAAAGCATCCCAGATATCGTCTGGTGAAATATGCTGCATACGTTTGATTACCAGTGCTTCAGGATTGTAATACACCATTTTCACATCTGCCTTTTCCAATGCACCTTTGTATTCGGAAAGAAATTCAGGATTTAAACTACTATAAGTATGCAATTCCAGACAGGCAATCAATTTGCGGTCCGGATACTGTTCTTTTACTGCATTCGTAGTAGAAATAACTTTACTCGGTGCATGGGCAAAGTCTTTGTATGCCACAAAATCTTGTGTCCGGCTAATCAATTCCAAACGTTTAGAAGCTCCTTTAAAAGACTGTATCGCTTCATAGAAATCATCATCCATCACGCCGAGTTGATTACATATAAGCCTTGCGCCTTCCATATTGTTGAGATTATGCTTTCCGAAAACTTCCAAAGGAATGGGTCCTTCTTCGGTACTCAGAAAAGTAATTCCATTTTCTATGGTATAATCAGGCGTTTTATAAGGGAATTTTTTCAGTTGCTTTTCTGATTGTTCCACCACTTTGACAACCTCTTCATCCTCTGAATTATAAATTAATGCTCCTCCTGCAGTAATACTTTCCACAAACAATTTAAACTGATAGATATAATTCTCAAAAGTCGGGAACACATTTACGTGATCCCAGGCAATCCCGCTGATCAAAGCAATATTGGGTCGGTATAGTAAAATTTTAGGTCTTCTGTCTAAAGTAGAAGAAAGATATTCGTCTCCTTCCATTACCATAAAGTCATTATCCTCGGTAAGTTTAACCATTACATCAAAGCCTTCCAGCTGAGCACCTACCATAAAATCCACTTCTTTCCGGTGAAAATGCAAAACATGAAGCACCATGGAAGTGATGGTTGTTTTTCCATGCGAACCTGCAATGACTACTCGTGTTTTATCTTTGGATTGTTCGTAAAGATATTCAGGGTATGAGTAAATTTTCACACCCAGTTCCTGCGCTTTCATCATTTCGGGATTGTCGGCATGAGCGTGCATTCCCAAAATGACTGCATCTAAATCGGCTGTTATTTTATAAGGGAACCAACCCATTTCTTCCGGCAGAAGCCCTCGCTGTTTTAACCGGGTGCTTGAAGGTTCAAAAATGGCGTCATCAGAACCCGTCACCTGATACCCTTTTTCATGCAGGGCGATCGCAAGGTTGTGCATCGCACTTCCACCGATGGCAATGAAATGTACTTTTTTCATCTGTCTAAATCAAATTTATTGGAATCCGACTTCATTAGCTAAAGAAATCTTGCGGTTCACGGTCCTGAAGAATTTCATCTAAAGGTTTAACTTTTAAAAATTTGGGTGACTGTTCTATGGCATCCATAATTTTTTCCATAATCTGGTCCGAATTTTCATTTTTCAAATCAAACTGCAGTGGTTCTTTAAATTTCATGGTTGCCTTAACTCCCCTCTTTTTCATCTTAAGCCCCTTCTTGTCAAAGGCTCTTCGAAAGCCATCAATCACAACGGGTACTACGACGGGATTCGTCTTCTTCACCAACAAAGCGGTTCCTCTTCTACCCGGCGCAAAGGCCGTTGTGGTTCCTTGCGGAAAGGTTACTACCCAGCCATTATGCAATGCTTTTTCTATGTTTGAAATCTCCGAAACATCTACTTTTCTGTTGATGTCTTTCCCTGCCTCACGCCAGGTTCTCTTTACCATAATTGCTCCGGTATAAGCAAACAGTTTGGTAAGGAAATTATTTTTCATGGTTTCCTCTGCTGCTATGTAGTAAAAGTCTGTTTTGGGGTTTAAGAGATAAACCGGATTTTTTATGGTATCCGTAAAGCCGTTTTTAACACTGCAAAAAACGTGATACATAGCAAACACATCTGCGAAATAGGTTTGATGATTTGACACAAACAATACATTGTTGTCGGGTAAATTAAGCAGATGTTCAGTTCCCGAAACTTTCAGTTTATTAAATCCATTATAGCGGTTATAAGTAAATGATCCGAAAAGGAAAATCAAACTTCTTTTCAAAAAATATAAATGCCCGAAAGCATCTCTGTACACATTTTTCCTTACTGCTTTCTGTTTCGCCATTATTCTTTTCGTCGATTTGTGAAATGCAAATTTAGAGTTTTTCCAGTAAAGAACTAAATTCACTCAAAATCATTGCGGTTGCACCCCAAATATATTCTTCCTCTCCTATTTCATACGCCGGAATTTCTACTGTGTGACCTGAAAATGATTTTTCAAAAGTTAAGGGAATTGCATTCAAAAACGCCTGTAGATCTATGGGGATGATTTCGGCAACTTCCATTTCGTCAGGATAAAACTCCGGCGTTCCATGATAAATCCCGATGAATGGATATGCCAGAAAATTACTCGGCGGAATGTACAATTCGGTCAATTGGCTTATGATTTCTATATTGTTCTCATCCAGACCAAGTTCTTCGACCGTTTCACG
>CAZKOC010000339.1:0-2532 GCA_964554275.1 uncultured Weeksellaceae bacterium | reverse complement strand
CATTAGCCGACTGCATCCGTGAGCAAAATTCAAAATCTGCTTACGAGATGCTGGCCGACCTGCACCCCGCTGACATTGCCGAATTTTTCCCCGAACTAGAATTAGAAGAACAGTCTTACCTGATCTCTCTTTTAGATAACGAGGTTTCCGCAGACGTCTTGCTGGAACTGGAAGAGGAAGACCGGAAAAAATTACTTAAACTCCTTTCTCCAAAAGAAATTGCCGAAGAATTGATTACAGAAATGGACACCGACGATGCGGTAGACGTAATCAGCGAATTATCCGAATCTAAAAAGGATGAAGTAATCGCGCAGCTTGAGGACAAAGAACACGCGCAGGATATCGTGGATTTGCTCCGGTACGACGAAGATACTGCCGGGGGATTGATGCGTAAAGAATTTGTCAAGGTCAACAAAAACTGGAATGTCATAACCGCAGTCCGTGAAATGCGCAGACAAGCGGAAGATTTAGAAGAAGTTTATTCCATTTATGTAATCAATGATGAGGGAGAATTATTGGGAACCCTCAGCCTGAAAAAGCTTTTGACAACTTCTTCAAGTACCAAATTGGAAGAACTTTACAACAGAAACGTCCATTATGTTAAAGTCACTGAAAATGACGAAGACGTTGCTAAAATCATCCAGAAATATGACCTGATGGAAATTCCTGTGGTAGATGAATTAATGCGGCTGCAAGGAATCATTACTGTCGATGACATTATAGACGTGATGCGTGAAGAAGCTGAAGAAGATTACCAATTGGCAGCAGGTATCACACGTAACGTAGATGCGGACGACAGCATCTGGACACTCACAAAAGCACGCTTACCTTGGTTATTGATCGGGATGTTTGGCGGTTTGGGGGCTGCAAGCATCATAGACGGATTCAGCACCGTTTTGGAAAGATATAAAATTCTTGTCTTATTCGTCCCGTTAATTATGTCCACTGCCGGTAACGTAGGGATTCAGTCTTCGGCTATCATCGTACAGGGTCTGGCAAACGGAACCATCAAAGGCGATATATGGAACCGCTTGTGGAAAGAATTCCTCCTCGGATTACTAAACGGGCTCGGAATCGCTATCATTGTACTTTTCTTCAGTCACTTTTGGTTTGGCACCCCTTATTTGGTTTCTCTGACCATTTGTCTTGCACTTCTTACGGTCATTGTAATAGCCGCGGTAGTAGGCACTTTCGTTCCGCTGGTTTTGAACAGCAAAGGGATTGACCCTGCGGTTTCAACAGGCCCATTCATTTCTACCAGTAATGACATTCTGAGCGTACTCATTTACTTCTTTGTCGCTAAAATGATTTTAGGTTTTTAATTTATTCTATTTTCTCAAAACCACTTTTATCTCTGTTCCCGAATCTTTGTCAGCCTTAGCCACAAAAATTTTTCCTTTGTGATAATCTTCAATAATTCTTTTGGCCAGAGAAAGGCCGAGCCCCCACCCTCTTGTTTTGGTTGTAAATCCAGGTTCAAAAATTCGCTTGTGTAATCTTTTTGGAATGCCCGTCCCGGTATCAGCCACCGAAACCGTAACTGAATCACGCGTGTCGGAAATATAAACACTCAGCGCTCCTTTATTCTGCATTGCGTCAGCGGCATTTTTCACAAGGTTTTCAATGACCCAGCTATACAATGCCACATTCAAAGGAATACGGATTTCTTCTTTCTCTGATTTAAACTGAAACTCTATTCCTTTTGAAATTCTATCCTTGAGATATTTGACGGTTATTTGCGTTACTTCAACCAGATTGTTCATTTGCAGCTCCGGTAAAGAACCTATTTTAGAAAAACGTTCTGTAATCTGATTGAGCCTGTGTATATCCTTTTCAATTTCATCTACGGATTCAGGATTAGCATCTTCAAGCCTCAAAATTTCCACCCAGCCCAAAAGGGATGAAAGTGGCGTTCCGATCTGGTGAGCAGTTTCTTTTGCCATCCCTGCCCAGAGAAAACTTTGTTCGGTATTCTTCAAAGTCCTGAAGTACCAAAAACTAAAGTACACAAAGAGTATAATGATGAAAATCAAAATAATCGGATAATACTGCAATCGTGTGAGTAAGGGTGAATTTTCGTAATAAACGTATTGTTTTGCGAAACCCAAATCTATTTCTATAGGGTCGTGCAAATTTTTCATCCGCTGGATTAATCTATTGAGCTTATTCGGATTTTGATGAGTTTCTGCCGGAATGTTAAACATTTCATTTACTTCTCCGTCCTCTTCAAGAAGAATCACAGGCATTGTTTTATTTCCTGTTGTGATCTTTAATAAATACTCCTGAACATCGGAACTGAAATTTTCACTCGAACCCAGCAGTTGAATTGCCTGAGCATAGTTTTCAATTTTGGTTTGCTCTTCTTTTTTAAGTTCTTTTACAAATTGATTTGAATACCATATTGTAGCCCCAAAAATTAGAAATGCTACAAAAAATCCAATCCATTTACTGAGATTTCTATTTTTAAGAAGGGTAAAACGGTTCATAGTATCCAAACAAGGATATAAATGTATAAATTTTTATTTTGAAACC
>CAZKOC010000338.1:0-2535 GCA_964554275.1 uncultured Weeksellaceae bacterium | reverse complement strand
TTTTCAAATATACATTAATTGCCGTATTCCTCTTTGCAAATCAAATTTCATTTGCTCAAAATGATGATTATGAAAGGATTTATGCCGGGGCGGAAAATCCTGAACTTTACCTGACGCTTATGCTCGACAAAAGGGTGGGTGTTGTTACTAACCAAACCGGAGTTCTTTTTGCAGGCACGCAGCTTTATTCAATGAGCGCTGAAAAGCTAAAAGAAGATATGCACCTGGTGGATTTTTTGGTAAGCAGAAAGGTAGAGGTGAAAAAGATATTTTCACCAGAGCATGGTTTTCGTGGTGATGCGGATGCAGGGGAAACCGTGAAGTCGGGTAAAGATATAAAAACGGGCTTGCCAATCGTTTCACTTTATGGAAATAATAAAAAACCGTCTAAAGAACAACTGCAGGATATAGATGTTATCTTATTTGATATTCAAGATGTTGGAGCAAGATTCTATACTTATATTTCTACTCTGCATTATGTGATGGAAGCTGCTGCCGAAAATGGGAAAAAAGTAATCGTTTTGGACAGGCCCAACCCAAACGGGCACTATATAGACGGACCTGTTATGAGGGAGAAATTCAAGTCTTTTGTAGGAATGCATAAGGTTCCGGTTGTTTATGGAATGACCATTGGGGAGTATGCCCGAATGATCAACGGTGAGAAATGGCTTGCAAATGGAATTCAGTGTGATTTGGCGGTAGTTCCGCTAAAAAATTACACCCATAGAAGACATTACATTTTACCGATTAACCCTTCTCCAAATTTACCCAATGACAAATCTATCAACCTTTACCCAAGCACTTGTTTCTTTGAAGCGTTTAACGGGAGTGAAGGTAGGGGAACAGATAAACCTTTTCAGATTTACGGTTCTCCTTATCTGACAGATATGCCTTATGAATTTACTCCGAAACCAAATGCCGGGGCCAAATCGCCAAGGTTTAACGGAGAGCCATGTTACGGAGAAGATTTATCGGACGCTCCGTTTTTATCTGAAATTAAATTGGGATGGCTAATTAAAGCTTATAATAATTACAATGGTAAAGAATCGTTTTTTATTAAAAATTCCGGAGAATACTGGATTGACAAACTTGCCGGAACTGATGAACTACGAAAGCAAATCGAACAGGGCCTGAATGAAGAGCAGATCAAAGCTACGTGGCAAAAAGATCTGGATGAATTCAAACAAATCAGAAAAAAATACCTGATTTATGATTAATTTGGAGCTGGAATGAAAAATATAATTTTTGATTTGGACGGGACACTTTGGGATTCGCGTTCGACTTTAATTGAATCCTGGAATTTGGTTTTAAATAATTATAATCTGCTCGATAAGCCTTTAGTGGAAGATGATTTGAATCAATTTATGGGATTATTACTGCCGGATATTTTACCAATCTTATTTCCAAATGGGAACTCTGAACAGTTTGATTTGATTCTAAAAGAAATCCTTGAGCACGAATGTAAAACGCTGGCACAGAAAGGCGGAACTATTTACGAAGAAGCAGAACATACCTTAAAAGAGTTAGTAAAAGCACATGATCTCTTTATCGTCAGCAATTGTCAGGACGGGTACATAGAAGCGTTTCTCACTTTTTCAAAATTTGAGCACTTTTTCAAAGATTATGAGTCCGCTGGGCGGACAGGGAGAAACAAAGAAGAAAACATCAGGCTGGTTTTGGAAAGGAACCTATTGGATCCAAATGAAACTATTTATGTTGGCGATACGCAAACCGACTACAATTCAGCGGTTTCAAACAATATGAACTTTGTGTTCTGCAAATATGGATTCGGAACAATTGATAGTCATTCCAAACCATTTGCTGAGATTAACTCTTTTAAGGAGTTGTTAAGTGTTCTGAATTAATTTATTGATTATAATTTGAAAAAGCCAAAGAATCAACTTCTTTGGCTTTACGTTTTTTTAATTGAGAAACTTCCTTACTCTTTTATGATTTTGAATGAAGTTTTCGATTTGTTAGCAGATACTACATTTACAAAATAAACTCCGCTAGACAAAGATGAAGTGTTGATCACGAAAGCATTGGCGTTAGTGAATTTCCCATTTGCTACGCGTTTTCCCTGTGCATCATAAATTTCATAAGTTTCAACTGGGACTAAAGAAGTAACGGTTAAGGATTCTTTTACAATACTTGGATAGTATTTCAGGTTTTTTACGAACTTATCTTCTAAGCTCATGTTAGGTTGTACAATTATGGTACCTTTCATCATAGCAGGATGTACCGAGCATCTGTAATCAATTTCCGCTGCTTCAGTAAAAGTGTATTGATAAGTGCTTCCTTCTTCACTCATAGTTTCGCTTCCGAAATCTTCGGGAGCATCAGGGTCTACACTGCTAACATTGTGGGGCATACCCGACTGTCCCCAAGTCCAGATCACGGTATCTCCTGTGCCAATAGTAAGACTGGCATCCTCCTCCGTGATACCCATCATCCAGGTAATGTTAAATGTTTCTTGTGCTTGAGAAAAAATACTTAAACCAAGCACCATAATAGATAAAAATGTTTTCATAAAAT
>CAZKOC010000337.1:0-2535 GCA_964554275.1 uncultured Weeksellaceae bacterium | reverse complement strand
GAATTGACCGTAATTTTTACATAAATATAAATCAGATTCATTAATTGTCATAATTCCGTAACTTTACTGTATGAATTCAAAGAAAATAATATTATTTGACGGAGTTTGTAATTTGTGTAATTCCGGCATCCAAAAAATAATTGAAAAGGATGATAAAAATTTATTTCAATTTGCCTCGTTACAATCTGATTTCGGACAGGAATTCTTGCAAAAAAACAATTTGTCAACAGAAGAATTCAATTCTATGATATTAATAGATGGCGATAAATTTTATACAAGATCAGACGCCGCACTCAAAATAGGAAAGGAATTAAAAGGGATTTATAAGTTTTCCGGACTATTACTCTGGATACCTAAATTCATCCGGAATACAGTCTATGATTTTGTTTCCTCAAATCGTTATAAATGGTTCGGCAAAAAAGAAAGCTGCTGGCTGCCAACTCCTGAATTAAAACAAAAATTCATCTCATAAATTATTCGAAGTATTGATTTGCATTTAGAAGATGATCTTGCTCTTTCCTCACTCTTTTTTTATAGATTTCAATTCCATTTTTAATTTCTTTTTTGTAGTCTGATTGATTGCTTAAATCTTGCTTTGAAGGTGATTTGTCAAATTCTTCATTAGATAAGATCCCAAATATTCTTTTCTTCTGTTTGAGATACTTTTTTGAATTCAATCTGTCAGGAATTTCAATATTTACTTTTGCATAAGCCATTCCCGTAACAGGTATCGTTTCAATTACATAGATTCTTCCTTCTTCCAAATTAGCTGTTACGTAAGACGAATTAGAAGCTCCCACCCAAAAAGCATGTTCACCGGGATCACATTCGTATCGGATATAGCCTCTTCCGGCAAATTTCCCGATAAATTTATCATAGTCAAAATAACGAAAATTAATTAGAAACCCTGTGCTGCTGGTTCTTACAAAATAGACTACGGCTTTTCCTGATTTTGGGTTGGCAATTTCTATTTGTTTGCCTTTGTATTCAAAAGTTGTATAACTAACTTCTTCAACTTCTTCTTCGATTACTTTTGTATGATCATAGTTTTGCATGTTCAAAATGCTTTCGATTTCTGCAATTCTTGCATCGCTTAGTATACTATTCACGTCTGTTTCAATTAATTTTATCGAGGATAAATACACAAATTCAGATTGCATATTTTGTGTATTTACATAAGTTATTTTTTCGCTATTTCCATATTCCAGATTGTAAAACTGTATAGTTTCGTTGTTGACCAAAGTCATTTTACCTGATTGTATTCTGTCACCAACATTTAAAGAAAGCTGACTGAATGATAGTACAGAAAAAAGAGATACGATTAACGTGAATAGTTTCATTTTGTAAAAATCAATTAACGGCAAAATTAATATTTCATCTGTTAAATCATATAATCAAGAAATTAATTTTATAAGGAATGGTTTTTCAGATATTTTCTTGAATAAATTATTGAAGTATAAATTTCTAACTCGTTTTTGTTTACCTTAGCATGTAAGCAGAATTTTGTAAAATTTGGAATTTATTTTTACAAAAAAATAAATAATTTCAATATGAATAAATTATTATTAATTTTTATTTTGATTTTCCATGTTGGTTTCTCTCAACAAATAAAAGAAAAATCACTGTTGTGGGAAATAAGCGGAAACGGATTGAAAGAAAACTCATATATCTATGGCACGATGCACGTTATGTGTGTGGGAGATGTTGAAATGACTCACAAAATTGAAAAAGTTTTTGAGAAAGCACAAACGGTTTTGTTGGAAGTAGATATGGCTGACCCGTCAATCATGATGAAAATGATGCAGGCATCACTTTCGCAGGATGGTAAAACGATTTCAGAAAAACTGGGTGAAGAATTATCAGCAAAAGTGGATACTATTCTCAAACAAAATTCTCCGATGAGCCTGGCCATGGTGAATAGCTTAAATCTTCAGACTTTATCCATGCAGATCGGAATATTTGCCCTTGATTGTCAACTGGATTTGGGTTACGATATGTTATTTGTACAAGAGGCTAAAGCTTCTGAAAAAAAAATCCAGGGACTTGAGTCTGTGGAATTTCAGATCCAGACATTGCTTTCACAATCTGATGAAGAGGCCAAACAAGCAATTGAATATATCGTCAATAATTTTGATGAAGTAAAATCAGAAATGAATAAAATGATTTCGCTTTATAAATCCGAAGATATTCAAGGGCTGTATGATATTGTAAAAACAGGCTTTGAAGACCCTAAATATCCTCAGGGAAATTTAGAAGCATTTCTGGACGAACGAAATGAAAACTGGATTCCCCTGATTGAAAAAACCACACAAACAGAATCTGTTTTCATAGCGGTAGGTGCAGCGCATTTAGCCGGAGAAAAAGGAGTTGTTAATTTATTAAGAAAAAAGGGATATACGGTGAATGCTGTGTTACAATAAACATAAAATGAAATTCAGAATTTTAATGGGTGCAGTCTTCTGCACTACTTTTTTAATGGCTCAGGATATGAAAATCAGATATGAAATTTCAAATGGAAAGGAAACCTCAACTTAT
>CAZKOC010000336.1:0-2538 GCA_964554275.1 uncultured Weeksellaceae bacterium | reverse complement strand
GGACTTCGCTCAGGAATTTATTTATACCAGGGCAGGCTTACCAAAAAGAAACTGAGCGATTGGTTTGGCTTACCCTTTCACGATATAAACTTATTAATTGTATGACTTTTTGGAAAAGACTACGCTTTTACCTGATTGGAGCTTCGTTAGGGATCTGTATTGTACTTATTTTCTTTGGTCCGAAAGCGATTTCGTGTTCGTATTTCCCTAATGCCAGAGCTTTGGAAGAGGCCAAAATTTATCCGATGACTTTTTCCGAAAATGCGGCGGCAACTATCCAAACCGAAAATATTGACAGTGTATTTTTGTACAATGAAATTCTGAAAAGAAGTAAGATTATCAATTTCGGAACAGATGAAGTCCGGGCAACACCATGCAGGATTTACCGGGCAGAATACCGTGAAACAAAATCTTACAATTTAGTTTACGAAATTTGCAGGAACAAAACGGTAATTAAAGAACTGGAAAGAATTGACTGATTTTATTTCTTCTTAAAAATAACCATATCCTGAAATTCTATTTTGGAATGATCTCTTACTTTGTCTTTCCAAAAACCGTCAATGATAGAAACAATTTCCAGCCCTGAACGATTAGCCATAACGTAAAGTTCATCTTTATGAATGGCAATGTTGGCCGATTCCACTTTGTCACTCATCAGCTTATAATTTCCTTTGTCTACCGAAAACTGGAAATCCGGACGGGTGCTGATATAATCCGAATCTTCGTCATCGTAAAGAAAAAATGTGTTGAGCGACATCCCATCAGGCTTCATAACTCTGTTAATTTCAGTAAAATAATGTTCTATTTCACTAACTTTCATATGTGTGAAAACCGAAAACGAGAAAATTTTATCAAAGGAAGATTCCGCATACGGAAAAGTAAATTTCGCAGCGTCATTTTTTTCCTGATTGTAAAGATCATTGAACAAAGGAACATAAGTGAAATTAAAATTGGGAAAATCCCTTTTTATTTTATTATTACACCAGTCTACGCCTTTTTTAACTACATCAAACCCTTCATAACGGGCATCTTCATTCAGGAAATCCGTTAACACTATAGCGCTCCTGCCAATCCCGCTCCCAATATCAAGAACGGAATCATTTTGTTGAAGATCAATATAATCCTTTAACAGTTTAAGCTGGTGCTTTCCCTGTTCTATATATTTTTCGCCGCTTGCCGGAGAACCTGTGTAGATGTAACCTCTTGGGGGAACATATTTGTGCGATTTCCCCGTAAGTTTGTCCTTTAAGTCCAATGGAAGGTAATACAATCTTCTGATGAAATATCGCTGACCCGAAGACAGATTATACCATATATTGCGCAGACCTTTTGTCCTTTTCATATCGTGCTTTAAAGAACTTTCTCTATTTCAGAAGACAGTTTTTGGGTTATTTCGGAAATTTCGCCAACACCATTTATTTCAACATATTTACCTTGCGCTTTATAGTGTTCGGCGACTTCATCCGTTTTGGTATAGTATTCCGTAATCCTGTCACGGATTACATTTTCATTGGCATCATCGGGACGGCCGCTTTCTTTTCCTCTCTCTAAAAGCCGTTGCACCAGAATTTCGTCTTCAACTTTCAATGAAAGAGTAACTGAAACTTCTGAATTTAAATCTTCTTCCAATATTTTGTCAAGAGATTCTGCTTGTGCGGTGGTTCTCGGATAACCGTCAAAAATATACCCGGTATAGCCTGTGTGAAGCTTCAGATCCTGCCTGAGCATATCTGTGGTTACTTCATCGGGTACCAGGAGGCCTTTGTTGATGTAAGACTGAGCCAGTTTCCCTAGTTCCGTTTCATTTTTTATATTGTAACGAAACATATCTCCCGTGGAAAGTTGTTTCAGGTTGAATTTTTCTTCTAAAAATTTTGCCTGAGTTCCTTTTCCACTGCCCGGAGGCCCGAATAATACTATATTAATCATTTTCTGTTTTGATTTGATAAATATCCGGTAAATTCCTTCCTAATCCGTCATAGTCCAAACCATAACCAACCACAAATTTATCAGGTATTGTAAGCGCGATTAAATCTATATTTAAATTTTTCTTGTAAGCCTCCGGCTTATAAAGCAAAGTTGCTATTTTAATGCTTTTTGTGTTTTTTGTATTCAGGATTCTGTAAAGTTCTTCCAAAGTGCTGCCGGTGTCCACAATATCCTCCATAATGATGACATGCCGTCCGGTAAGATCCATCGGGATATCCATCACGATTTCTACTTTGCCCGAAGACTGAGTTCCTTCATAAGATTTAAGTTTCAGAAAAGAAATTTCACATTGTCCGGGATATCTCTTAAGGAAATCACTCATAAACATAACCACACCATTCAACACCCCTACAAATACAGGAACATCATCTTTGTATTCATCATAAATAGTATTAGCCATACGTCTTATGGCATAGTCTATTTCTTCAAATGTAATGTAAGGAATGAAAACTTTATCGTGAATCTTGATTTCGTGCATAAGGTATGATTCGTCCATAAAAATTAATGAAGCCCAAAACTAAACATTTTTTTCTGATTTGAAAATCTGAA
>CAZKOC010000335.1:0-2548 GCA_964554275.1 uncultured Weeksellaceae bacterium | reverse complement strand
TAACCCCTTAATGGTTTTATAATATGGTAATCATTACCTTACAAAGAGATAAATGCATCGGATGTAATTATTGTGCCGAATTAGCCCCTGAAAAATTCAGAATGTCTAAAAAGGATGGAAAATCTGTGCTTTTGAAGGCAATCGAGAAGAAAGGTTTCCATACGCTGAAAGATCCGGATCATGGTGTTTTTGATGATTGTGAACGCGCCGCAAAAGCTTGTCCTGTGAATATTATTTCTGTAAAAGAAACATAATGACCAAATCCGAACTCAGAATAATTTATAAATCTAAAAGAAAGGAATTTTCGACTGAAGAAGTTAATCAGATCAGTTTCCAAATCTTGGACAATTTGAAATCAATGGAAATTTGGGAGAATTCCGTTTTTCATATTTTTATGCCGATTCTCAACCACAATGAAATCAATACATTGCCGATTCTCAATTATCTGTTTGAACTTGAAAAGCAAGTGGTTGTTCCGAAAGTAGAAGACGAAAAAATGCTGAGTTGTCTGATTGAAAAAAAAACAGAATTTGTTTCAGGAAAGTTCAATGTTCCGGAGCCTCAGTTTTTTCAATTAATTGATGCAAAGGAAGTTGATGTTATTTTTATTCCCATGCTAATTTGCGATAAAAAGGGAAACCGTGTGGGTTACGGTGGGGGTTATTACGACCGTTTTTTGAAGGAATGCAAAGACAATGTGCTCAAAATCGGACTTAATCTTTTTGAACCGATCGATAAAATCGAAGACGTTTATGAGTCTGATATTTCTCTTGATTATTGTGTTACAGGCGATGAGATAGTATCATTTTCTGTTTGAGGAAGATCTAAATCGGTAAAATAAAAAGTGAATTCGTGTTTGAATTTCTTAGGTTGTTTTTTTAGAATAAATTCAGCGGTCTTTTCCAGTGAGTCAATCAATTTTTTATCGGCAGAATAGTATTTTACCCAATAATCCATTTTTCGAACCGAATTATCTGAAACAGAGTCGCTTTCTACATCTCCCAAATACCTGATTTCAACAAAATGAGCCTTCAGGGAATCCATTTCTTTCATCATTTTCGGGATGTTTACGCTATCGGATTCTAAAAAATAACTTGCCAGCTGTGAGTAAAGCAAATCTCTTAAGATACTGTCATTCTGTTTTGAAGAATAAAGCAGCGAGAGTTCATATACTTCCAAAAGTTTCTGTTTGGTTATATAATTTATGGAGGTGATGGAATCCATTTTAGAAACCGGGGTTGACTGATTACGGTAATTCTTTATGACCTCAGGGTCGTGTTCCCCGGCAAAGAATTGTTCTTTTTTACAGGCTGTTGCGATAAAAATCAAACAGATTAAAATCGATATAAAATGCTTAGCTTTCATCTGAATGGATTTTAAATTTTAACTTGACTATTTTCCCGTTCTTTCTCTCGGCCTCAATCAATGTAAAATTCTTCAATGAACTTGTGGGAAGCGATACTAAATTTATGTACTGTTTCTTACTCAAAATTTCAACTCCAAAATACTCATTATCATATACTTGATAAATCAAAGCATCATCTGCAATCATTTCGTCAAGCATTTTGATTCTTTCTTTTACACTTTGTGAAGATTTCGAATAGTGACGCAGCATTACTTTATAATCATCCGGTTCCAACCGGATGTTTTCTTTATTTTGGTACTGGTGCAGATTGATTTTAAATGTATCTAGTTTATGGTAAGGTGAACTCACATACATCTGCAAAGTATCTTCCATCGAACTAAATTGGATACAACCATTATTGGTAACAAGTTGTAAAGGGGTAAATCCCTTACGGAGAATCGTAATTTCTATAGGGTCTTTTATATAGGTGTTCCTGTCAGCGTCTATAAAACAGAACTCATAAGTTTTTTGGTAGAAGAAGGAAAAATAAATTACTGTACCTAAAATACCCAGAATAAAAATTGAAATAGTGGTGATTAGGAGATATTTGCCTTTTCTTTTGGGTTTGCTGCTAATATTTACCGTTTTTGTTTGTTTAGGTGGGATGGGCTCGTTTGGTAAAACAACTGAGGGCTCTTGCAGATAAGCTTCGGATTCGGGCTCTGCAAAATGTCCATTGCTTTGTGATCTTGAAAATGATGCCCAGTTCGAATGGCCGGCATACTGTGCCAGAATATTCAACATGTCAATTCTCGGCAATTTCTTAAAATCAGATTTGAAATAGGTGTAAAACCATTTTTCACTGACCGTAGATTTTGTTTTTGCAAACAAATCTTCCTGGAAACTCACAATGTCTTGTCCTTTCCACTCGGAAATATTATAAGATGACGCTGAATTTGACTCAAAAAAGTGTTTGGTGATGTCTTTTTTCAGTAATTCAAACAATTCTATATCAGAAAATTTATTCAAAAATTTATATTTAAGTATTTCATTTTGAGCTTTTTGTAAATTGTAAAATAATTTACAAGACCCTTACAACCTATTTTCAATAACTCAGACACAAAGCTAATGTACTTTTGACACAAATAAAAACCATTAAAAAATTTTAATTATGAAAAAAGTATTTGTAAAAGGATTCGCTTT
>CAZKOC010000334.1:0-2574 GCA_964554275.1 uncultured Weeksellaceae bacterium | reverse complement strand
AAATTTAATCCCATAAACGTTTGTTAATCCCGCCCGAAAGAGCGGGATTTTTTATTTCTTTTTAGCAGGCTTCTTTTTAGGTTTGTCAGGAACCTTTAACCCTTTTTCTTTGGCTTCCGAGATCCCGATCGCAACCGCCTGTTTCCGGTTCGTTACTTTTTTTCCGGATGAGGATTTTAACTTGCCTTCCTTGAACTCATGCATCACATCCCCGATTTTTTCCTGTGCTTTTTTTGAATATTTTGTCATGATTTTGGAGTTTTAATTTCAGGTTAATTACTTCAAAATTTAAACCAATCAGAAATTTAAATTGCTAAATTTGTGAAAAACAGCATGATGAGAGCGATTTTAATTTCAATATTTTTTGCAGTTTTATTAATTAGCTGCCAAAGCAAAAAACAGGAAGAGGTTATAATTGGTAAATTTCCACCAAAGGAAGCGGAAGATTTAAAACCGGCAATGTATTGCTATTTATTTACCAATGGCAGGGATTCCATCAGGATGACTTATATAGAGAAAAATAATAAAGTAGAAGGATGGCTGAACTATGATTTCTTCGAAAAAGATGGTTCGATCGGAGAAATTGATGGGAAATGGGTTGGAGATACCTTGAAGCTGGAATATGAATTTCTTTCGGAAGGAATGATTTCCGAACAACAAGTTTACTTTTTGAAAAAGAATAATTTTAAATTGTATCGAGGCGCGGGAGATATGAAAATGACTGATGATTCAGTTATGATTTATTCCAACCCGAAAGAAATCAGTTTTTCAGATAATACACCTTTGGGAGAATTAAAAAATTGCTCCGAAAATTTCATTAAGCAGGAACATATTGATTTTTATAAAAAAGAATCAGAGCGCAAAGACTAGATATTTAAGTTCTTTGAAATCTTCATTTATTTTTGAGCTTTCAGCAGTTGGAAATTCAAAAACATTGGAATGTTGCTGCTGAACCCGTTCAATTATCTGTATGCAGATTTCTGCTTTTGACAATTGCTTTGTTTCTATGAAAACAAATCCTGCATTGATGAACATCCTGATTTGATAATTTTTTAATTTTTCATCGAGAAGCAAAGCATCACGTTCTTCATCATTTTCCAGAAGAAGACTTAATTCTTTATCATTTAACTGGAAATAAGTATTGATCAGCTCATCAAACTGATTGAGAAATTTTTGTGGTTCCTCTTTTATGTTCAATTCAAGCAAACGGGCCACAGCATTGACCATCTGCTCTATTATTTTGGAAATGAAATCTCTGCGTAGCATCTTAATTTTTTGTCAAAATTAACAAAATGCCTTATTCTTTGACCTTGATGTGATTATTAATTTGATTATAAAGTTCAGCACTATCAAGTTTTCCAATATGAGAATAAATGATTTCCTGATCTTTTAAAAGATATGTAACAGGTATTTCCTTTGAATTGATTTTGATGAAGGAAGTGTTGGGTTTTGATTCTTTTTCGTCCAAATGATTCAATATATATTTTCTATATGGGAAGTTTTCTATGCTTATGTCTGTAAAGCTAAATTTTTCAGAATCAATGAAAGGCTTTAATTTAAGAGAATCTCTATCAGTTGAAAGTGATAAAAAAACAACGTACTCATTATCGGAATAATCAGTTTTTATTTGATTCAATAATGGAATCTCCTCAATGCATGGTTTGCACCACGTTGCCCAAGCATTTAAAACAATAAGTTTGTCGCTAGTATAGTATTTTTTATAAAATGGACTATTTTCAAAAGCGTACTTTTTTGTTTCTTCTTCTATTTGTTGTTTAGTTTTGATTTCTATGTTTTTTATTATTTCAGTGTCCTTCAGAAGGAAAAATAAAAGACCGCATAAACCAACGATAGATACAGCTACAATACCAATGGCTTTTTTCATAAATATCTTATAATTAGTAGAACCTCTAAAAGAGGTTCTACATGTCTGTTTTTTAATTTGCGATAAGAATAGGATCAATATAATACTTTCCATTTATTATTTCAACGTCATATGTCCCTTCTTGAATGGTATATGTTTTTCCGTCCTCAAAAACTTCTGAACTAGATGAAAGAATAGTTATTTGTTCAATGTTACTTGAAGACTTATTAGTTGCGTTTATTGCTGAAGTAATATCTACACCATTGTTGTTTTGTCTTTCCAGCCACACATTCCAGCTTCCGTAACCATTTGATTCAGCGCAAACCGTAACAGTAGTGGATACAGAAACTATTCCTATGCTAACTTCAACCGTAAAATCGCGGCAAGCCTTGACGCATTTTTCTTTTGACGATGGGATTTCATTAGCAAAAGACATTCCACTAAACAGAATAACAGCCATTAAGGCAAAAAAATACTTTGTCATTTTTAATTGTTTTAAAGTTATAAATATTTTAATTCTCCGAAAACGTGTGCACGTAATTTTCTTAGGACAAAGATGAGGCACACTCTTCCCTCATTCTTAGCAAAAAATTTCATTTCCTAGCAAAAACCTGCTTATGTTTAGCAAAATATTTCTTAAACTTGCAGTAAGTTATTTGCAAAGCACCCTAACCTTATGAGTAACAATGTTGGTATAAATGTTGGTAATA
>CAZKOC010000333.1:0-2587 GCA_964554275.1 uncultured Weeksellaceae bacterium | reverse complement strand
TGGTACGGACATCTTAAATTTAAAGAATATTCATGGTTCGCCAATATGGGATTGATAAAAATTATCCTCTTTAGCTGGATGATTGCATTGTTGGAATATATGGCGCAAGTTCCGGCAAATAAAATCGGTTTTATGGGCAATGGCGGACCGTTTACAATTTGGCAACTAAAAGTAATTCAAGAAGTTATTACCTTAGTTATTTTTACGGGCTTTACGTTGATCGCTTTTAAAAATGAAAGCTTCAAGACAAATCACCTGATTGGCTTTGTGTTTTTGGTTTTGGCGGTTTATTTTATTTTTAAGAAATAATCCATTCTAAACACAACTGCAGATTTCCCTATCCCATAATTTGACCTTATATTTGAAATCCTTATTAACTAAATAATTCAAATGTCAAAAATACTCATCATAGAAGACGAAGCGGCAATACGAAATGTCATCAAAAATATTTTACTGGACGAAGATAAATCCTATGAAGTTGACCTTGCAGAAGACGGAGAAGCCGGGATTAAATCTATTTCTGAAAATGATTACGATTTGATTATCAGCGATATAAAGATGCCCAAAAAAGATGGGGTCCAGGTTTTGGTAGAAGCATTGGAAATTAATCCGGACCTGCCTTTTCTGATGATTTCGGGTCATGGAGATATTGACACCGCTGTAGACTGTATCAAAAAAGGAGCTTTTGATTATATCTCAAAACCACCAGATTTGAATCGTTTCTTAAGCACTGTAAGGAATGCTTTAGACAAAAAGGTATTGATTGCTAAAAATAAAGAACTTACAACTGAAAATAAAGCACTTAAAAGAAAGGTTGCCAAACAGTATGAAATGGTCGGCTCATCTCCTGCTCTTTTTCAAATCCAGGATATAATTGACAAAGTTGCCGATACCGAGGCCCGCGTCCTGATAACCGGACCCAATGGGACCGGAAAGGAGCTCGTAGCACATCATATTCATGAAAAAAGTTCACGAAACAGAAAAGCATTGATCGAAGTAAACTGTGCCGCTATTCCTTCCGAACTAATTGAGAGTGAGCTTTTTGGACACGTAAAAGGTTCATTTACAGGCGCACATAAAGACAAAGAAGGAAAATTTGAACTTGCACATGGTGGAACTATTTTTCTGGATGAAATTGGTGATATGAGCCTTCCCGCTCAAGCAAAAGTTTTGCGCGCCTTACAAGAAGGTAAAATCACACGCGTGGGCGGAGATAAAGAAATAAAGGTAGATGTCCGCGTACTCGCCGCTACCAATAAAGATTTAAGAAAAGAAATTGAAGAAGGAAAATTCAGAGAAGATTTATACCACAGGCTGGCGGTAATCGTAATTGAAGTCCCCTCACTCAATAATCGTAAAGAAGACATAGGAGAATTGGTTAATTATTTTGCCGTACAAATAGCGGAATCTTCAGGAATGCTTGCCAAAGATTTCTCGGATGAAGCCATCAAAATGCTTGAAAAATTGGATTGGACGGGTAACATACGTGAATTGAGAAATGTGGTGGAACGTCTTATAATTTTGGGCGGAAATCCTGTATCCAAAGAAGATGTAGAATTATTTGTAAAGAAATAAATTTAATTTGATAATAAACCAGCTATCCGATACGTTAAAAATTTATAGTAATTAACAATACACATTATGAAGAAATTATTAATTCTTTTAAGTTCCGGAATCATGCTGATTTCCTGTGGTAAGAAAGATGTAAACGCAGATGGAGAACTTTCAAAAAGTGATATAGAAAATATGGAAGAAACTTCTCAGATCAATTCCGAAAAAATTGAATACGAAGGTTCTTTCAGGGGGAAAATTAAAGGAAAAGAGGTTGAATTAAAATTGAATGGTGATGAATTTGAAATCACCGAAAACGGAAAAAGAGCACACGGCAGTTGGTCTAAATTAGACGATGGAACCAGCATAGAATTAGAACCCAAAGGCGGTTCGGTTTCCGTAAAATTCTATGGATATTCAGACAATGATACCTGGGTGGCACTTACTGACAGTGCTACTTATCCTCAAAATGAAGAATACTTGAAAAGAATTCCAAACTGATGAAAAAAATTGTACTTCTTTTATTTTCTTTCATTCTGCTTTCTTGTGGAAAGGAAAGCAAAACCAAAGAAATTGGTGAACGCTTTTTTGAAAATTATTCCAAACGAAAAGAAATCGATAAAATGGTGTCTTTCTATGCCAAAGATTTCCATTATGAAAACATAGGATTTGAATCCGAAGCAGACGATCCCAGATTTCTTTACAATGACTTTTATGGCTGGGCTGATCAGGGTTTTAAATTCTCAAACCCTGAAACCATCAAAGTTGATGAAATCGTATGCGGTGATTCTACAATAGTTGCCAAGGGAACATTTATGGCACATAGCTACAACAATAGACCTGTTGAAGAAATGCGTTTTGTAATCTGGCTGGAACTGGACAAGGATTTAAAGATCAAAAAACAAACCGACTGGTTTGATTATCCAATGCAGGAAGTCATAGAAGCTTTTTACCTGAAACAAAATATGAAAGTGGAGTAATACAACAATAGTTTGTAGGCTATTAGAGGAGCTTTACCAAGTGGAATTAATTTCCC
>CAZKOC010000332.1:0-2602 GCA_964554275.1 uncultured Weeksellaceae bacterium | reverse complement strand
TTACAAAAATAACCTCATACGAATTTTTATCATTGAAATTTTAAACAGGCTCTTATAATTTTTAAATGTTTTTCCAAACTTAAGAAACAATCCGCCAGGTCCTTATGCAGAAAATTATATAACCTTATATAAAATTTTATATAGAAAAGTTTGTAAAATGCTTTTGTTTTATATTTAATTTTACTATAAATGCTCGTTTCACCTATAGCATCATAGAAACATCTTCTTCTGCCAGCGTTTCAAAATCGATTTTTACGCCTATTGTTTTGAAACCGACTTTTTCCGCAGCATCGCTTAAGCCTAACAAGCTGCTGCCTTCCCTTGTAGTTTCAGACAGGTTGCGGATAGTTTGTAAAGGAATGACTTTTTTGTAATACTTCGCTACAATCCGTAAACAAGTGGGGCCGCAATCCTTCGCATCGGGTTGTTTGTAGAATGGGAATTTTCTTTTCATTTTAAATGATTTCCCTCATCCCGTAAAAATCAATCGCTTTTTGCTTTAATGGATTTGTACTCCATTCTTCCCATTCGGCAGTATAGGGATTGTAGCCACACTTAAGCGGTTTGGAATAAATATCTTCCGGGTTTTCTCTGTACGCCCGACAATCAGTACAGATGTAGCGAAATTCGCAATCTTTGCAAATTTCTATCTGGTCTTTAGTAATATTCCAGTATTTTTTGAAGCCGGGTTTGTTAAGCGCTGCTTCAAGTGTGGTGTCTTTTATGTTTCCGAAACTTTCCGGCATAGCTGGACAGTTTCTGATGTTTCCGTGGACGTCTATTGAGATTTTTTTATGTAAGCAAGAATTGTGGTGGAGGGATTCTGTGAATAATTTATTATTACATCTAAAGTAATTTGAAGAAATTAAACCACAGTTTTTAAAGCCAAAATACTTATTACTATTGTATTCAATAGTTATTTCATCATGAACTTTAGTTTTTGTTTTTGGAGATGAATATAAATATAAACACCCAATCATAGGATATTTATAACCTAACATTTTTATGTCATCTACAGCAATGTTTTCATTGTAATCAGCACAAATAGATACAAAAGTTAAAGAATCATTTCTTATTAATTTATTTAAAATTTGTGAAGTTTCTCCTATGTTTATTTTTTTGTCTATTCTTAGATAGATAGCCGAAATATTTAAATTTCCCAACAAATTACCATTTAGGATAAAATTATGATTCTCACATATTAAATTATACTCCTCTATATTTGAATTTTTATTTCTAAAATAAGTATAGTTTTCTGGGATGTTAGTAATAAAGCCAAATTCATGTTTCAACATAAAATCAATATATGAATCAAAATGAATCAGACTGTCTTTATCTATTTCTTTTCGGAGTTCATCAATTGACTGTGTTTCACATTTCTTTAATACAATTGACAATGTTTTAGGAACTACCACATAGCTTCCTCTTTGGAAATCAATAATAAGAGAATTCAAATACCCATCAATAATAGCACAATCTGAGTATAACTTTAAAAAATTCATGATAGTTTTACAAATGGTTTAAAAAAATTACCTACAAATCTTTCAGATTTCTCAGTTCTTATTTTTTTAACAATTAAGATTGGTGCTTTCTTTGCCTTTTTCTGTACAATAGTGTCTTTAAAATTCATCATTTTGTATTAAATAATTAGCAATATCTTCTTCGATATTTAATCCATAATCTTCGAGTCCTCCAAACATTCCCTGAGGATTAACTTCTAAAAATATATACCTGTCATCAGATTTAATTATATCTATCGAACCTGTATGTAACCCTAAATCCTCCATCAAATTATTTATTTTTATCTTAATTTCATTTGGTAACTCATACTTCATCTTTCTATTAGGTTTTTTGTAATCATATACCCTAAAATCTACTGAGGTTTGTTCATTCGTTGAAGAAAAAATTGCATGACTATAAAAATTACCTAAAAAATAGAATATCCTCAGTTCTATTGTCTTTGGAATGTTTTCTTGAAATATAGAAGGAAAGAATTCATCACTTTGTGAGTTTATATCTTCGAAGGTGACATCTGAAGTATAAGTAGCAAAATATTCATTTTCTTTTTTAAAAGTAAGTGGGTCACTTAAATTTTTTGTTATTAAACTTTCAGTATTTTCATTATAAAATTCAGATAAGCCCTCTTTATAGTTAGTAATGATTGTATTGGGTATATCTAACCCATGCTCTCTTGCTTTTTTTAATTGTAATGATTTGGAAGGATATGCTTTAATATATGGAGGATTGTTTAACCATTTCTTTGTTGGTAAATAATTTATAAAGTTTGATGAATATTCATCAAACTCATTTTTTAAATAGTAGTTGTCATTTACATCATCGGAAAATTTAAATTTTCTATTAAACCATCTTCTATACCAAGTTATATTGAAACATCCTAATTCCTCATTATCAATAATTATTGATTTATTGGTTACATCAATTAATATTTTTTTATTTAAGAAATCTGAACCATATATAATTGTAAAATTGGCTCTCTTCTGTTCTAATTTCAAAACCACTCTTCTTGTTGGAGGATCAAAATCTTCTGATAAAATTAAAATCATATCATTTTAAATTCTATAATTTGGTTGTTTATGGTCTT
>CAZKOC010000331.1:0-2605 GCA_964554275.1 uncultured Weeksellaceae bacterium | reverse complement strand
GAAATGTTTATGATGAAAATTAATTTCTACAGAGAAAATCCCAAAAATTATATTCAGTGAAATTTCTGAAATCGTCAACGGCATTTACTTTTTTGTGGTTGGGCTTTGTGTTGGCAATCAGCTTTATGGAGTCCTGGCTCAAGTTCCGCGCGCCCGGAATCACAACCGAATTAGGGTTAGGAATCGGTAAATTAGTTTTTGGAGCACTCAACAAAATTGAAATTGTTTGTTTTTTTATAATTGTAATAGAACTCACTCTCAATTTCAGACAGAAAAATCTCCTGGTGAAATCCATTGTTTTCGGTTTGATGTCAATTTTGATCCTACAAACCTTTTGGCTTCTTCCAGAATTGACTCAAATGATTGAAAATTATAAAGTTGGAATCAAACCCACTTCAAAATACCAGCATTTGACTTATGTGATGCTGGAAGTGATCAAGGTCTTTTTACTCGTTGTTTTGGGAATTCAGCATCTGAAGAAGTTTAAATTGAATTAAACCTCTAAATTTTCCCCGATTTCTAACAGGATCAATTCTTTCCCTCTTACCGAAAAGTAGCTTTTCGCCTCGAGAGATTCAATTTTTATTGGAGGAAATGTATCGAAATGGTAACCCAAAATTTTATTGCATTGGACAAAGTCCGAAGCAAAACAAGCATCTTCTATACCCATTGTAAAATGATCGCCAATCGGGAAAACAGCCAAATCAACATTACCAATTGTTTCGGGAATCAATTTCATTTCCTGTGTTAGAGCAGTATCTCCGGCTACATAAATTCTTTTTCCGTTGCATTCGATGATATATCCGTTTGGATTTCCGCCATACGTTCCATCTGCAAAAGAGCTGGAATGAAAGGCAATTGTAGATTTAACCGAAATCCCGTCAAATTCAAACTTACCACCCGTGTTCATCCCTATCGCACGAAAACCTTTATTTCCGTAATAGTAAGACATTTCGGCATTGCAGATAATAGTAGCTTTGGTTCGTTGAGCAATAGCTTCCACATCTAAAACATGATCCTGATGTGCGTGAGTCAGAAGAATATAATCAGCATTTAAAGAATTTATGTCAATGTGTTTTGCCAATTCATTTGCTGAAATAAAAGGGTCTATAATTAAATTTTTTCCATTTGCCTCTATTCCCAGGCTGGCGTGTCCTAAATATGTAATATTCATTATTATCGAATTAAAAATTAAAACCAATTCCTAAAATTAAGGAAAAAGCCAAAGTCATCAAAGCAACTTTCTTTAATTCTTTGTCGAGTAATCTCGGTTCTGTTGCAGTAAAAAGCGTTTTCAGGAATAAAAATGCAGGAATCAAAAGGATTAAGAATAAAAAATGAAACCATTCTGTTTTTCCGGTTTGAATTAGGTAGAAAACTGCTAAAATGAAAGGTACAATAATTAAAAACGTCTGATAAATCTTTGCGTTTTTAAATCCTATTCTAAGCGGTAAGGTCAATTTTCCGGCCTTCCGGTCGGTTTCTATGTCGCGCATATTGTTCAGGTTCAGAACAGCAGTGCTCAGAAAACCAATTGCCATTGCGGGTAGGAGAACAGAAGGGTGAATTGTCTCATGCTGGTACAATGTGTAACTTCCCCAAACCGAAATGATTCCGAAAAAAACAAACACAAAAATATCACCCATCCCGGCATAGCCGTAAGCGCTTTTTCCAACTGTATAACGGATTGCAGCCCAAACACATGCAAATGTCAAAATTATGAAAAGCAAAGCCCATAAAAAATCTTCCTGAAAAGAAATATAAATCAAAAGAAAAGCTGTGATTGCTGAAAGGATACTGAACAAAACAACCGCATTTTTCATTTGCTCCGCTGAAATTTCTCCCGAAGCAACCGCGCGTTTTTCGCCAATTCGTTCCGCATCTGTGCCACGGATTCCGTCGCCATAATCATTCGCATAATTCGACAAAACTTGTAAAAACAAAGTTGTTAGAAATGCAAAGATAAAAATCGCCCAATTCCAATGTCCTTCAGAAAGGGCAATGAAAGAACCCAAAATTATTCCGCTGATGGAAAGAGGTAAAGTCCTCAATCTAGCTGCAGCAATCCATTTTTTCATACTTGGCAAATTTAGGGTATTTCAAATCGAAATTCGAAATTCGGAGCCCGAAGTTCACCTGAAGCTGTCACAAATTTCCTAGATATAAAATTTAGATACCTCAATTGTTTTCATTCCAGCTTTACTCTTCGTATCGCTTTAATAGAAATCGCAATTACAATTACGGTAATAATGGTCATTGTTCCTCCAAATAATATTGCGGGAACCAACCCCAAAAAACTGGCGGCTACTCCACTTTCAAATGCTCCCAATTCGTTCGAACTGCTTACAAATATACTATTGACAGATGAAACACGTCCTTTTAAATGTTCCGGTGTTTTATATTGTAAAATACTTTGGCGAATGATCATAGAAACCGCGTCAAAAGCCCCGCCTAACATCAAAACGAAAAATGATAAATATACATTTTTTGAAATTCCAAATATGATGATACACAATCCGAACATAGCCACGCTGTAAAGTAATTTCGGTCCGACTCTGCTTTTTAGCAGTGGAAGCGAAGACAGGAAAAACATCATAATCAGAGA
>CAZKOC010000330.1:0-2610 GCA_964554275.1 uncultured Weeksellaceae bacterium | reverse complement strand
AAATGTATGCTTTCATCCCACTACCAGTGACCTGGACACCGGGAATAGAATTATCATACAATAAATCTGTATTGGTAGCCAATGCCTGACGAGAATCACCTGTGTGATACAATACCGGATAACCTAATACGTAGCCTGCAAAACGATTTGTCAAATCTTGTTTTATCTCATCGGAAACATCAAGCTGGTTAGTAAATTCCGCCAGTTCTCTTTTGTATTTAGAGTTAGATTCTGAGGAAATTCTTTCCAGTACAGATGAATTGATCTTCTCTTGAGAGAAAATTAAAACACTGAGTAACAAAACCAAAAATGTAAATTTTATTTTCATAGGATTCTAATTCGGATAAGGCAAATTTATCAAAATTATAAGAGAAATTAAATTATTAATGAATTAAAGAAAAATGAATCCGTAATTTTGCGAAAATTCCCTGAAAATGAAATACTGCAATAACATACTTGAAACCATAGGAAATACACCACTTGTAAAAATAAATAAAATCACAAAAGATATCGATGCCTTGGTTTTGGCCAAGGTTGAAACCTTCAATCCCGGAAATTCGGTTAAAGACAGAATGGCTGTCAAAATGATTGAAGATGCCGAAGCTGACGGAAGATTAAAGCCCGGAGGAACCATCATCGAAGGAACTTCCGGCAATACCGGAATGGGATTGGCTTTGGGCGCGATCATCAAAGGTTACAATTTGATCTGTGTAATTTCGGACAAACAATCCAAAGAGAAAATGGACATCCTCCGTGCCGTTGGCGCTAAAGTAGTTGTCTGCCCTACCGAAGTGGAACCGGATGACCCCCGCTCCTACTATTCTGTTTCAAAAAGGCTGGCGGAAGAAACCCCTAATTCCTGGTATGTAAATCAGTATGACAATCCTTCCAATTCCATTGCACATTACGAACAAACCGGTCCTGAAATATGGGAACAAACAGAAGGGAAAATTACCCATTTTGTTGTAGGGGTCGGAACCGGCGGAACAATTTCCGGCGTCGCAAAGTATTTAAAAGAAAAGAACCCTGACATCAAAATCTGGGGAGTCGACACCTATGGTTCCGTATTCAAGAAATACCATGAAACGGGAATTTTTGATGAAAATGAAATTTATTCCTACATCACAGAAGGAATCGGGGAAGATATTTTGCCCAAGAATGTTGATTTTTCTTTAATTGACGGTTTTACAAAAGTAACCGATAAAGATGCCGCTGTTTATACAAGAAGAATTGCCAAAGAAGAGGGTATTTTTGTCGGGAATTCTGCCGGCTCAGCCATAAAGGGCGTTTTACAATTGAAAGAACATTTTAAACCCGATGATGTTGTTGTGGTTCTTTTCCACGACCACGGAAGCCGGTATGTAGGAAAAATGTTTAATGATGACTGGATGCGTGAACGCGGGTTTTTAGATGAGGAAATCAAAAAAGCTTCAGATTTAATTAAAGATCATATCAATGAACCTTTGGTGACCGTAAAAACGGAAGAATTGGTTTCTCATGCGATTGAACGCATGAAAAAGTTTGAGATTTCTCAGATTCCGGTCGTTGATGTCGATGGTTTTGTGGGTTCTTTGGATGAAACGAATTTGTTCAGATTATTTTTTGAAGACAAAGATTTAGCAAACCGACCTGTGAAATCTGTGATGGGAAAACCACTTCCAATTGTAAAAGCAGGAACTAAAATCGAAGAAATTTCTAAACTGATTGACAAAGATAATTCTGCTGTTTTGGTTGAAATGGAAAACGGTTCGTACCAAATCATCACCAAACATGATATCATCAAAGCGATTCAGTAACGATTTCAAAACCTGACAGGTTTGGCATATGAACAGCCCCATCTTCCCGATGTTTGGATAACAGAGATTTATTTCTTTGTTTTTACAAAAGTCATAGAAACTATATCTCCTGTGATGAGGACTAATTTATTTCCATTGTCTATTATATCATAACGATTGATGCTCCCAAGTCTATTTAAAAACGCCTGTTCGTCTACCCCCTCACAAAACATACGGGTAGATGCAAATTTATCCGTTTCGAATTTGATTGTATTCTCATTGGCAGAATAGCCGCCACTCACATTGTTACAGCCATTGTTTCCGGCAACCTTAGTACCGTCTACAAAATTCAGATAAGGCTTTTGAATTTTATAAAGCTGCTTCACGTCTTTACCATTCACCGGTGACATATATTCCAAAGTCCATTTGCCTTTCAGGTGTTCGTCAAAGTTGCCTTTGCTTGAATTAGCTTCATTTTCAGGTAAATGCGATATTGATTTATTGGTTTCACAAGATACAATAAACACCATAATCATTGAGGAAACAAAAAGTTTTATTTTCATTCTGACAGTTTCTGTTATGCCGAACTCACAAAATCAATACCATAAATTTAATTTGTTAATTATTTTTTCGCTTAATTAGCCCAATTCAACCTAAAAGGATTATTTTTGTTTTCTGTTATATAAAAAATAATAATTTATATGAAATTCATCGTATCAAGCAGCAGTTTGTTAAAGAATGTAAATCTTATCAGCGGAGTAATTAATTCCAATAATACTTTACCCATTTTAGATAATTTTTTGTTTGAATTAGACGGAAGTAAATTGAAAATTAC
>CAZKOC010000329.1:0-2611 GCA_964554275.1 uncultured Weeksellaceae bacterium | reverse complement strand
TAAATTTGGTATTGATGACTTCTGTTCCGTTTTGGTTTACCGCTTTCAAAACATAGATACCTGGTTGCAATGCCCCATTTAAATTTATTTTGAAATCACCTGCAGACTGTACTGCAACTGAGTTTGAATAAACCATTTTATTATTTAAACTCCAAACTGTAATATCTAATTTGGTTGTTTCATTTGCTTTTGAAACAATATTTAATTCACTTGTTTTTACAATCGTCGGATATAAACTGTAATTTGATTCATTTAAATTATCAGCCTGATTTTGTTTAAGGAAATAAGGGCTTGCCAAATCATAAACAGGGGCATCATAGTTACCGGCAAATTTTGCTTCAAGTGTATCAAAATCCAACATATAAAAACCAAATTCAGAACTGGTTGCCAAAACCACGCTTCCGTCTTTTGTAACTGCAGCTCCATTTACTGTATAGGTTTCAGGTAATCCTTTTATTTTCCCAACAAATGACGAATTCAGGTTATTTGGATTCAGCTTAAAAATATTTCCAGCAGCACTGATGATGTATATATTTCCGAAAGCGTCAGCAATCATATCACCCCCGAAAGCAAGAGTTTCATTGTTTAAATTTTTTATTTCAGCAATAAAGCTCTCTATAGCACCCATATTCTGAATGTTTCCGCTGGTAGAAATTTTCAAAAATTCAGTTCCGTTATTGTTTACCGCATACATAAATCCATCAGAAGCCGTAGTCATACGCGCATAGTAAGTCCCCTGGTTTTTCGCATCGATAGAAGAATTTTTAATTTCTGTGTAAGTCCCGCTTTTAGAAACTGTATTAACAGTCATCAAACGGTTTTGTGTCATCGGGATGAAAAATATATCACCGGCACTGTTTGTTGTCATTGCAGCTATGTATTTGCCACAATTGCAAGCTTTTCCCTTTTCTGAAACCAAACTTATGTTATCTGTTTTAGAAGCCAGAATATTTTGCGCATTCAGGTTGTTTAAGTCAATTTTTCTGAAATCCTGAAATTCAATTTTTCCTTTGGTTAAACCGGTTACTGCTGTAATATCCTGAGCGTTTAGGAATGAACCGACAAGTAAAATAGAACTAAAAAATAAAGTTTTTTTCATAATGATATAGCGTTTTTATGATTAGCCGAACGAAAGTTAGCAATAATTCCTCAGAAAAGAAAAATTTATTTTTCAAATCATAAAATAAGACAAAATGGCTTAAAATAAAGTTCTTTTTAATGAAAATAAGCCAAAAAGTCAGATAAAATAGCCATTTTTCCAATCGGAATACAAATTGATTTTCTAAAAGTGTTTAACTAAAAATATAAAATTAAGATGAATACATTAATGAGAAAAAATCCGGATTTGTTTGGCGGTTTGATGGAGAATTTATTGAACGAAAACAATTGGTTCAAACCGTCAGAGTTCAGTAAAAATTTAGTTATGCCGGCTGTGAATATCAAAGAAACGGAGAGTGAATACCAGGTAGAACTGGCTGCGCCGGGACTGAATAAAGACGATTTCAACATTGAAGTGAAAGACGGGATTTTGAAACTGAGCGTTTCCAAAGATGCTCAATCCGAAGAAAAAACTGAAAATTATACCAGAAAAGAGTTCGGATACCAAAGATTTGAAAGAAATTTTGCTTTACCTAAAAATGCAGTTCAAATCGAAAACATCCAGGCAAATTACGATCAGGGGATCTTGAAAGTTATATTGCCAAAACAAGAAACCAAAGAGACTGTAACGAAAGTTACGGTGCAATAATAAATTACTTTTTCATTATCATTTATTTATTGTTAAGGTCCTGCAGGAGAGATTCTGCAGGATTTTTTATTCTTTCTTTGAAGACGGCAATGGTGAAATAAACCTCTTCTTCAAATTAGCCTGCAAAGCATCCAGATTAAACAACAATACAGAGAAGAATATCAACGAATAAGCAATTCCCTGAACGAAAGTTACTTTTTCATGGAAATACCAAACAGCTAAGATAAAGCTCAGTATGGGGTTAATGTTAATAAAAATCCCGACTACTGAGGAATTCAGTTTTTTCAACGAGTAAACATTCAGATACATCGGAATGATAGTAAATACGATTGCAATAATAATCACTAAACCATAAAAAAGATTTGATTTTTCACTTGTAACATTTTCACCTGTAAAAAACAAAGGCGATAACAATAATGAACCAAATACAATCTGTGCCGTAAGTGTGAAAAATCTGTCCAGTTGATCGTTCTTCTTTTGCAGAATCAGGTAAATCGCATACGAAAGTGCGATGATCATACTGTAAATCAAATCCATCAAATGTCCTATGGAAAGCATCAGACAGCTTACCATACTGATTCCAATGGCAAGTTTTTGTTTGACAGATAAATTTTCTTTCAGGATAAAAAATGCCAAAACAGTTGTCAAAATGGGACAAATCAGATAAGCCAGCGAAGTTGCATTTACACTTACCCGGTTCATTACATAAATAAACAGGAACCAATTCAATGCAAGTAAAGCCGCGCTTGACAGGTTAATCAATAGAATATTGGATCTATCTCTTTTCGGTAAATTTTTATATAAAATGATGTTTTCCCGTGTGGTTTTCCAGCGAACCACAAAGCTGAAAAATAAGATAAAAAC
>CAZKOC010000328.1:0-2613 GCA_964554275.1 uncultured Weeksellaceae bacterium | reverse complement strand
AAAAGACGGACACGCTTATATTGAAGATGCCTACAAAAAGGGAATCCGGCAATTTATAATTTCAAAAGAAATAGAACTCAAAGCAGATTCGATTTACCTTAAAGTCGATTCTCCTGTAAAAGCGCTGCAGAAATGGGCTGAATTCCATCGGAATAAATTTACACTTCCTGTCATTGGAATTACGGGAAGCAATGGAAAAACCATTGTAAAAGAATGGCTGCACCAGCTTTTATGGAAAGATTTTTCTATTGCCAGAAGCCCTAAAAGTTATAATTCACAAATCGGAGTGCCTTTGTCAGTCATGCAAATTACCGGAGAAAACAACCTCGGGATTTTTGAAGCAGGTATTTCTTATCCGGATGAAATGGAAAAGCTGGAAAAAATCATTCATCCCGGCATTGGCGTTTTAACACATATCAGTTCCGCTCATTTGGAAAATTTCGATTCAAAAGAACAATTGATCCGTGAAAAATTAAAATTATTCCAAAATTCTGAAAAAATTATTTATAATTCTGAAAATGAATTAGTTAAAAACTTAATTGAAGAAATTTACTCTGATAAAAATATAGAATTTTTCACATTCGGAAGAAGTAAAAATGACACCATTCAATTGATTTCGGTAAATGAAATTACATCCGGACAAGAAATTAAAATCCGATTTGATTCAAAAGAATCCAAGTTTCAAATCCCATTTCATGATGATGCTTCGGTAGAAAATATTTTGACCGTTTTGACCTCGATTTGCGTATTAGGATCGGATATAGAAAAATATCTTCCGGAAACTGCTCTTCTTTTGCCAATAGAAATGCGCCTGGAAATTAAAGAAGCCATACGCGACAGTATTCTGATTAACGATGCTTTTAATTCGGATTTACATTCGGTAAAAGTAGCATTGGATGTGTTGGCACAACAACCTTTTCCCAGAAAGAGTTTGATATTGACTGATGTTTTACAAAGCAATCTAAACAAGGATGAATTGTACAAAAAAGTAGCGGAGCTGGTTAATTCTTATAAAATTGACGATTTGATTTTGATTGGAGAATCCATTCCTGAATACAAAAATTTATTCGAAACCAAAGCCCGGACATTTGCTTCTACGAACGAGTTTATGAAAACACTGAGCATCCAGAATGTCCACAACGAAGCTATTTTGCTGAAAGGTGCACGCCCCTTTCAATTGGAAAAAATTTCCGCTTTTCTGGAGAAAAAATCTCACGATACTGTTCTGGAAATCAACCTTCAGGCATTGACGGACAATGTAAAATTTTTCAGAAGCCAATTAAAATCAAATACAAAACTGATGGCGATGATCAAAGCCAATAGTTATGGTACAGGAAGTTTCGAAATTGCACAAACGCTGGAGCATCAGCAGATTGATTACCTCGGTGCGGCTTATGCGGATGAAGGTGTGGAGCTCAGGAAAGCCGGGATTACATTACCCATCATGGTGATGAATCCGGAACAAAGCAGTTATTCAACCATCATTGATTATCAATTGGAACCGGAAATCTACAGTGACCGTGTTTTGAATTTATTCATTCAGACTTTGAAGGAAAAATCAATTACAGAGGCTTACCCTATCCATATAAAAATTGATTCGGGCATGAATCGTTTAGGGTTCCGCCCGGAACAATTAGAGGAATTGATCCAAAATTTAAAATCAGAGAAATCAGTAAAAATTCAATCTGTATTTACGCATTTGGCGACAGCAGATGTTCCCGAAGAAAAGGAATTTGCTTTTTATCAGTTGAAAATTTTTGATGAATGTTATGCTAAAATTTCGTCTGAATTAAACATAAAACCCATCAAGCACGCGCTGAATTCTCCGGGAATCATTCATTTCAATGAGAATCAATATGATATGGTTCGGCTGGGAATCGGAATGTATGGCATTTCAGATGATGAATCCGTTCAGAAACAACTCAAAAATGTAATTACTTTCAAAACCGTAATTTCGAGAATTTCCGAAATTGAACCGGGTGAAACCGTAAGTTACGGAAGAAGATTCAAGGCCGAGAAGAAAACGAGAATCGCTACTCTTCCGGTCGGATATGCAGATGGGATCCGCCGCTCACTGGGTTATAATGTTGGAAATGTTACGATCAATAACCATTCGGCACCTATCGTTGGAACGATTTGTATGGATATGCTAATGGTCGATGTGACTGCAATAAATTGTAAAGAGGGTGATGAAGCGATTTTGTTTGGAGAGAAACCATCAATCAAAGACCTGGCAGAAAAAGTTGACACAATCCCTTACGAAATTCTGACTTCGATTTCAGCAAGGGTAAAAAGGGTTTATTATCGGGAATAGGGTGAAAATTCAATTCGAATTTGTGAAAAATCTTTTAATTTTGAGCCTATGCAACTTACAACCATCCAAAACAAAATTTATGAAGTCCGGGGGCAGAGTGTCATGCTGGACTTTGATCTCGCAGAACTATACGAAGTTGAAACCAAAAGATTAAATGAATCTGTAAAAAGAAACATTGAAAGGTTTCCTGAAAGATTTATGTTTCGACTCACTCAAAATGAATGGGAAAGGATGCGGTCGCAAATTGCGACCGCATCTAACCAAACAAAGAGAAATGTGAATATTACACCTTTTGCTTT
>CAZKOC010000327.1:0-2616 GCA_964554275.1 uncultured Weeksellaceae bacterium | reverse complement strand
TGATGAAGCCGAAAGAATGAATGAATTAAAATCTTTTGTGGAAAGCCATGGTATACAATGCGAAACAATTATAAGGCAGGGAGTTCCGGTGGACATTATCGTTCAGGAAGCAAAAGATCTGAATGCGGATTTGATCGTCATCGGTTCACTCGGGCATAATACTCTTTACAATATGTTCATAGGAAGTGTTGCCAGTGATGTAATTAAATACTCGACTGTTCCGCTTCTGGTGATCCCGAAAGGAAAAGAAGAAGAAAAAGAGTAATTAATCTCCTATTTCCAAAATCTCTTTCGCGAGCCAAATCATCTTCGGATCACCGGTATGTTTTCCTTTTTCGTCCGAGAGTTTAACAACGTTTGTCCAAGGCAAATCCGGTTCAGCAATAGAAATCAGTTTCAAGACTATGTTCATCGGTTTCAATCCTACATCATTGGTCAAATTAGTTCCGATTCCGAATGAAATGCCTATTTTTCCCTGTAATGCCTCTGATATGGTTTTTACTTTTTCAAGATTTAATCCGTCCGAAAAAATTATGGTTTTGTGCAATGGGTTAATGCCCATTTTCTGATAATGCGCTATGGTTTTTTTAGCAAATTCAATCGGGTCACCGCTGTCATGACGAACCCCGTCAAATAGTTTCGCCAGCTTTTTGTTGAACTGGGTAAAGAAAACATCACTAGTATAGGTATCAGTCAGAGCAATTCCCAAATCGCCATGATACACATTTACCCACCGATCCAGGCTCACACCGTTCGCTACTTTAAATCCGAATCTGGCTCCGTGGTACATAAACCATTCGTGTGCATGTGTTCCGATTGGTTTTACGTCTGTTAACATTGCGAGATGGACGTTACTTGTTCCCACATAACTGTTTCCGCCGAATTCTTTCAAAGCTCGCGCTACCAATTTATGTACTTCGTAAGAATACCTTCGTCGTGTTCCGAATTCGGCCACTTTTACGCCTAATTGCTGATAAAATCTTGCTTTGTTTTTTACAGTTTCAATTACTTTTTCATCGGAATCACGTTTTTGCCTCGTCAGTTCATAATATAACTCACTGATTAATGACAAAATCGGAACTTCCCATAAAATCGTTCTGTACCAATATCCCTGAATTTTCACTTTCAGGTCTTTTCCATTCTGCTCTACCTCCACTTCCGATGGATCATAGCGATAACCTTGCAGAAAATCAAGATATGCCGGATTCAGATAAGGGCAGGTAATTTTCAGATAGGATTTTTCTTCAGAAGTTAATGTTAAGCGGCACATTCCTTTGATCCTCTCTGTCAAAGCTTCAGCAAATCCATCGGGAAACTCATGTTCGCCACGGTTGATGAATTCATATTTGACCAGCGTGTCAGGATACAGCTTCACTGCAGCATACTGCATGGTGAATTTGTAAAAATCATTATCTAAGATAGAGTTGAAGCTCATAATTGTTATTAGTGATTAATAATGAGTTGGTAAATGACAAGAATTCTGAATTCAAACTTAAACAAAAAACCCGAAAACTCTCGTCTCCGGGCAAAATCAATCTATTATGAAAAATCTCTATTTATCAATCGATCCTAAAACTCTTTCCATGAAATGATTAGCTGCATCTCTTTCACTCATTCCTCCTTCCACCATAGATTTCATTTCCATAGCTCCGCAAATGTTAGAGATGATCTCACCGATGGCTTCTCTTTCTTCATCTTTCACAGCAGGGGAATCGGCATACATTTCCAAAACATTCAAAGCGCTTTCCATTTCTTCAAAAGAGCAATTCTTCTGTAAATTTTTATAAACCGGTAATTTCATTGCAAATCTCTTTTAAATGTTCTTCTTTTGATGTAACCACCTGATTTACAAATTTTCCGTTTTGATAAATTGCAAAAGTAGGTAAATTGGTCACTTCCGCTAATTTTCTGCTCTCCGGGAATTTTTCGGCATCTACATAGATGAACTGAATTCCGGGATTTGCTTCTGCCAGACGCTTCACCTTGGGTTTCAGCAAGCGGCAGTTTCCGCACCATGTTGCTCCGAACTGAACCAAGGCTTTTTCATTTTGATTCAATAATTGCGGTAGATTATCTTCTGAAATTTCTACAAACATTTTATTTCTATTTAGTTTTTCGAAGCTCGAAATTCGAGCTTCGAATTTTGTTTTTAGTTCAAATTAACATTTGTTGACAAATATTCGGCAACACCTTCTTTAGTCGCGTTCATCGCGGTTTTTCCTTCTTCCCAATTAGCAGGACAAACCTCTCCGTATTTTTCTACATGAATGATTGCGTCCAATAAACGAACGTATTCATCAATATTTCTTCCCAAGGGTAAATCGTTGATGGTTTCATGTCTTACAACACCATTTTTGTCAATGATGAAAGTTCCCCTGTAGGCAACCGGAAATCCTTCAAATACAATTCTTTCAGTTTCATAATCAGTCACATATTCACCTGCCAGAACACCGTAATCCATAGAGATGGTTTTCGCCAAATCCGCAACAACAGGATAAGTTACACCTTGAATTCCACCGTTGTCTTTTTCAGTGTTTAACCATGCCAAATGCGTTTCTTCAGAATCAGTGGAAACCGCTACTACAACAGCATCTCTTTTTTCAAATTCAGCTAATT
>CAZKOC010000326.1:0-2653 GCA_964554275.1 uncultured Weeksellaceae bacterium | reverse complement strand
ATAGATCTTCGAAATAAAAATGTATCGGGAAAAGAAGCTGAAAACGCGTTGGTAAAAGCTGATATCACTTGTAACAAAAATATGGTTCCTTTTGATGATAAATCTCCGTTTGTGACTTCAGGAATTCGTTTGGGAACTGCCGCCGTGACTACGCGTGGTTTGAAAGAATCCGATATGCAAACAATCGCGGACTTGATTGATGAGGTTTTGATGAACAAGGACGATGAAAAAATCATAGAACAGGTTGCAGGAAAAGTTAATGAATTGATGCAGGACAGGCCTTTGTTTGTGATGTAAAAAATACAAATCAACCCAATTCAAGCCGGCATATTAAAAGTATGCTGGTTTTTTATTTAATTTTATGAAAATCAATTCCTTATGAGTGTTAAAAGGATTTCTGTATTCGGGAATTCGTAAAGAGAAACTCTTTTGTGTTTGTCATTTTATCAATAAATTCGTGGCTTTCTTAATAAAAACGTTCACGGAATTTTTAGAAATGAAGCAATCGGTAGTACTGAGTAACAAAAACACAATAGGATTACGTTTTAAGACACTCAGCATTCTTATCATATGTAATTTATTGCTTTTTCTGATCTTATTTTTTATTAAAATCAACATAACTTATAGGCTGGAGCTACAAATTATATTGGTAATTTCTGCCATAATTTTGTCTGTATTATTTTATCGGATTCGTTACTTTGAATATGATTCTTCAGGCGAAGTTGTTTCATTGAGAAGTTATCATCCTGTGTTTACGAATTTTGAGAAAAGGTCGGAATTTCCTAAAGATAAGTTACATGATTTTAAGATTGTTAGAAATAATGGCATTACTTTAGTGAAAATATATATTAAAATGCTGGAAACGAGAACAATATCTCTGCATTATTCCGTTCAGGGATTTAAAGGCAATGCTGTAGAAGCTCTGCAAAAATCTTTGCAAAGCACCAAGGAAAGGTATGGGAATTCGTATATAGATTCATTAGAAAAAAAGCTTTATTAGCTTTCTTTCTGTATTTCTTTCAAAAAATAGGATGGCCTGATCCCCGTCTGGCCATAAAAAGCCTTTGAGAAGCTTTGACGAGTGTTAAATCCGGCAAGTTCGGCAATAGCGTCTATTGTATATGCACGATACCTTGGTTCTTCTTTCAGAAGCTGTATAATATAGTTTATCCTCAGTTCGTTCAGATAATTGGTAAAGGTCTTTCCCTTTATGTCATTTATTATTTTGGAAAGATAACTGGAATTGGTTTTCAACTGAGAGGCAAGTTTGTTCAACGTAATATGAGGCTGGAGGAAATTCTTTTTCTCCTCAAATTTTTTGAGCTTTTCAAGGATTTCATGAGCGGTTTCATCACCTATTTCCAAAGAAATTTTTTCAACGCTTTGAGAACTTTCCATGCCTGATGAAGTATGGATTAGCAAATCATATTTGTGTTTAAACGCTTTCTTCTGCCTGAACAGGTAAACACTCCAAACGATGAGAAATACAATGCTGAGGGAACCTAGCCCGATTATATACAGGTAGGCTTTGCTTTTGTTTTCGAAATTTTTTTCAAGTTGTTGTTTCTCCAGGAGCAGTTTGTTGGTATCATACTCTTTGTGGATCTTGGGGGAAATATATTCATAATGGGCAGTGTTTATACTGTCTAATTTTAGCAGTTGATTTACATAATAGAGCTGTTCCGATTTATGATCCAGTGATTTATGATAATCAATCAATAGTTCGTACATGGGGCGAAACGTCTTGTCCGCGTAATATTTCCACACCAAGTCTGAGTGCACCGCTTCAGGAATATTTCCTAGCTCCTGTGATAAATGTAAATCAGGGAGAAACTTATGATATCTCATTACAGGGAAATACTTTGGGAGAATTTACTTTCTATTTTACAGCATTTATAGACTGGAACCAAAATGGAATTTTAAATGATGAGGGAGAAGTATATCAACTGGGAACGGTTTATAACTCATCCGGAACAGATAATGTATTTGGAACAAATACGATTCAAATACCGGAAAACACGGTTTTAGGAGAAACCAGGATGAGAATCATTTATAACTATAATTATTACCACATGGATCCTTGTGCTGATATAAATGTAGGCCAGGCGGAGGAATATACCCTCAACATAGGAGAAGAAATGGGAACTTCGGATTTGGAGGGCTCAAGTTTCTCTTACTATCCAAACCCTGTAAAAGATGTCTTAAATGTGAAATCCGATCAACAAATTTCAGATATCCGTATTTATGATCTTACAGGCAGAGAGGTGTTTGCTCAAACAATTAATTCTAATTCAGGGGAAGTCCGGATTAATCATCTGCAGCCGGGAATTTATGTTATAAAAGCTATTGTTGATGGGAAAAGAGAAATCTTCAAAATCATTAAAAAATAATTATTTCTCATAGTTAAAAAAGAGGGGTGCTTCAAGGAGCGCCCTTTTTTATTTATTTTGAATTTTCCCGATTTTACCCAAATGCGTGTTCTTAAATCCTGAAAAATGTTTCAGCCCATACCCGAAAATCCGATCCATAATCGAATGTGCAAAGAGAATGATTCCAATGAATTGGACGATCTCATTTTCAAAATAAATTCCCGATATGTAAACCAAAATGGCAATTCCCTGATGGTGAAAAAAATTATACAAAACAGCACCGG
>CAZKOC010000325.1:0-2654 GCA_964554275.1 uncultured Weeksellaceae bacterium | reverse complement strand
ACTTCATCAAATCAAAATAATTTTGCGGAACGAGTCCATGTCCGCTCCGGTATTCATGGTACTCATTTTTGATTTTTAATTCATCCAGAAATGGTCTTCCTTTTTTAGCCCACTCTATAGGAATAACCATATCATCAGTGCCGTGTGAAATATAGAAATTCAACCCTGAATAATCTTTTTCAGGATTTATTTCTCCTATAAAGTCCAATTCGGGATAACCGCTCAGACAGGCAATGTTTTTCACTTTTTCAGGGAAATTGAGTGCAATGGAATAGCTCAAAATTGCCCCCTGACTGAACCCGAATACGGTCACATTTTCTTTATCCAAATTCTCCAATGAAGTAATCACATCAATGAATTCCACCAATTTATTTCTGGATTCGACTGCCTGCAGAACATTGTTGAATTTTTGCATGTTTATAAAATCGATTTCATACCAGGCATACATTCCCAAAGCCAATGTGTGGGTTCCGCGAACGCTTACCACATAAAATTCATCAGGTATGTCTTCGGCAAAACTGAACAAATCCTCTTCATTGCTCCCATATCCGTGGATGAGTAGAAGCAAAGGGTTTTTATCCAAAATCTTTCGCGGTTTTCTTTCTATATATTGAATGCCTGAATGTGTCTTCATAAAAATGCACCGTAAAGTTACACTAAGTTTCTGTAAAGTTATATAAAGAAATTTCAGCAGTTCTTTGCTTCTTTGCGAATCTATTGATAAAAAAGAATAAGTTGTACCGCAAAGCTGCGCTAAGTTTCCGCAGAGTATCGCAAAGGATTCTTGCAATTAAATTATTTATAATCGGTTTACCATTCTCCTGATTCCACTTTTTAATACTGTCGTATGGAAATTCAGAATCAATCCAAGTTTATAGTTCCCTAGTTTCAAGTAAGTCAGTAATTGAGCTTCGTGTACTTCAGAAATAAATTCGACCGATTTTATTTCTATTACTACACAATTGTTTACTAAAAGATCCATCCGATATCCGTGATTTAATTTCACCTCTTTGTAAATAATTGGCATTGGAACTTCTTTTGAAACATATAAGCCTTGTTGCAGTAATTCATAAGCAAGGCATTCACGATAAGCAGATTCCAATAATCCGGGGCCAAGCTGCTTGTGCACCTCAATCGCACAACCTATAACGATGTTTGATATTTCGTTTTCTTTCATTTAAGGTACTGGTTAGAAGACAAAATTAAAAAAAAACAAAGATTTATAAAGAACTTCTTTGTCGTAAAAGAATTATTGCTTGTGCCACTAAACTGCGCTAAGCTTTTGCAGAGTTGTGCAGAGTAATCTCAGCGATTCTTTGCTTCTTTGCGAATCTTTGCGGTAAAAAGAACGGGCTATACAAAAGCTGCGCTAAGTTTCCGCAGAGTATCGCAAAGGATTTTGTGTTCCCTTATTAAAATGTTTCCTCCTCGTCATCGTCGAGCGTTTTTGCTATTTTTCCAATGTTAAGGCTTCTTGCCATGGCATCAAATATGCTTTTATAAGTTCCGTTCTGGTCGTAAATCTCCTCGTGAGAGCCAGATTCTACGACACGCCCAAGTTCCATTGCATAAATGTTGTCTGAATCTATAATCTGTGAAATGCTGTGAGAAATTATGATAACCGTCCGGTTCTTTTTAATCGCGTCCAAACTGTTTTTGATTTGTTCGGTAGCAATCGCGTCGAGACTTGCTGTTGGCTCATCAAGAAAAATAATCGGAGGGTTTTTGAGAAACATCCTTGCAATGGCAATTCGTTGCTGCTGGCCGCCCGAGAGTAACAATGCGTTACTGTTGAATTTTTCCGGAAGGGCCATTACCTGATCATAAATATAGGCTTGTTTCGCTGCGTGGTGTACATCTTCTTCCGAAGCATTTGGATTTCCGTACCGGATGTTTTCATCAATTGTTCCGCTGAAAATATGGTTTTTTTGTAGAACCAACCCGATGCTGTTGCGAAGGAAATATGTATCGTAGTCTTTCAGGGGAATTCCGTCTAATAAAATTTCACCGGAAGTGGGTTCGTAGAATTTATCCAAAAGATTGACGATTGTACTTTTCCCGGCACCGCTCAGCCCTACCAAAGCAGTAATTTTATTAGGGAGAATTTCCATGTCTACATTGAAAAGTGCCTGGGTTCCATTTGGATAAACGAAATCCACATTTTTCATTTCGAATCTTCCTGTAATTTTTTCAGGTTTGTAAGTTCCTGAATTTTCAATTTCGTTTTCGGCATGCAGAATTTCAAAAAAGCTTTCCGAATAAATCATGGCGTCATTCATTTCATCAAAAATCCTGTGTAATTGCCCAATGGGGGCCGTAACGTTATTGAAAAGCAGAATGTGAAACATGATCATCCCGATGCTCATTTGTCCATCCAGAACCAAATAAGCAGTAAGGATGATGATAATTACCACACCAATCTGTTCCACAAAAGTTTTGATACCGTTGAAATAGAAGCTGGTTTTTTGTGTTTTAAGTTGATTTTCAGTCAAATCTACCTGAATATTGTATTGTTTGTCTGATTCAATTTTTTCACGATTAAAGGATTTTATAACTGTAATTGCCTGGATGATGTTTACGATTCCCTGGCTTTTGCTTTCTCTGAATTGCCGCATATTTCTTCGCCATCCGCTCAGGATGGAAGCTTGTTTCAT
>CAZKOC010000324.1:0-2654 GCA_964554275.1 uncultured Weeksellaceae bacterium | reverse complement strand
AATTTCCGCTTCTTTCAGGTCAATTTTATCGGTAGAAGCCAATTCTGTTTTTATCGCTTTCACTTTTGCATCCGCATCGCTTACAGAAACATTTGCAGCTTCTTCCGTTCCTGAAACAGGATTTTCTTTCAGTCCGAAAGCATTTTGCAAAACTGTCAGGATTTTTGCTCCATCCGTAACTTCTATGGTTTCAATTCCTTTACCTGAAAACGCTTTTCTGTCAGCAGTAAAAGGGGAAACATTTGTCGGTGCGGAAATTAAATTCGTAACCAAGGTCGCATTGGTTTTCAATGCCAAAAGCGGAGCAATGGTTGCCCCGTCATTGGTTGAAGGAAGTACGATAGTATCTCCATCCTTCAAATCGGCCAAAACTTTCGCATAAGCATTTGGAGAAAAGTTTTTCAAAGAGTCATTTGAAACTTTCAAAACTTTGTTTGCTCCGTATTTGTATAATGAATCTGAAGATTCGGTTGCATTAATTGCTACTGCGGTAACCGTTTCACCTGCTTTCTCAGCGATTGATTTTGCATAAGAAATTGCTTCGAATGCTGCTTTTTTATAGTGTCCGTCATGGGATTCTGCATATACTAAAATTGCCATTTTAATTTTGTTTAAAGGTTAATTAAATAACTTTTGCTTCTTCATGTAAAAGTCTCACAAGTTCGGCCACATTGTCTTTATCGATAAGCGTTACACTTCCTCTTGAAGGCGGCTTCACATATCCGACTACTTTTAGTTTGGATTCTGTTTGTTCCGGCTCAACAACATTCAATGGTTTGGTGCGGGCAGCCATAATTCCCCTCATGTTAGGAATTCTTAATTCAGTTTCCTCAACCAAACCTTTCTGACCGGCAATCACCAATGGAAATTGTCCTGAAACGGTTTCCTTTCCACCATCGATTTCACGGAGTGCCTCAACATTTGTTCCGTTTACCGTTAACCCTACACATCCATTCACAAATCCGTAATCCAAAATTCCGGCAACCAATCCCGGAACTGCTCCTCCATTATAATCAATTGATTCTCTTCCTGTCAAAACCAAATCGTAACCGCCTTCTTTTGCAATTTTGGCTATTTGGGTAGCTACAAAAAAATGATCTCTTGCATCAGCATTTACACGGACTGCATCGTCTGCACCAATTGCCAAAGCCTTTCTCATAACCGGCTCAACAGAAACATCACCTACAGTTACTACAGTAATTTTAGCACCTTGGGCTTCTTGTAACTGGACAGCCTTGGTCAAACTGAATTCATCGTGCGGATTGATGACAAATTGCACTCCGTTTTTGTCAAACTCTTTTCCATCACCGGTGAAATTTATTTTTGCAGTAGTATCGGGAACACTACTTATGCATACTAATATTTTCATTTGTTATAATTTAAATTATTAACACCCTTTTATTTAAGATTTTTAAAGTCTGTAAATTTAACGAAAAATATTTATTATGCACGCATAATAAACGTAAGATTTTTATCAGTTTTCCATTAGTTCATTCTTAGCATCTTTCAATTGTTTCCTGACCACATATTGAGTTACCAAAATACTGAACTCATATAAAACCCACAGCGGAAAAGCGGCAATCATCATACTTAAAAAATCATTTGGGGTAATGATGGCTGCGATTGTCAATATTACTACAAATGCATGTTTGCGATAGGTCTTCAAGAATTTAGGTGTCAGTATTCCAACTTTTGCCAAAAAATAAGCAAAAATCGGCAAGAGAAATACAACACCCATTCCCAATAAAGTCTGTACAAACAAGGAAATATAGCTCATTAATTTCCATTCATTATTGACTCCGAACGGATTATATGAGAACAAAAATTGTGTTGAAAGCGGCAATAAAAGATAATAACTGAAAATAACTCCCAATAAAAAGAAAAACGTGGTTGCCAAAACGGTTCCGTTGGCATGTTTTTGTTCATTTTCGCTCAATCCGGGTTTAATGAATCTCCAGATTTCCCAGACTACATAAGGAATTGCTATGATCAATCCGCAAATCAATACTACTGAAATTTGTGAAGTAATCTGTCCGGAAGGATCTAAATTCATCAAATCTTTGGATAGGTCAAACTCATCAGGATATAGCGGATCCATTCCCACCCATTCCGCCAGAGAGTTGAAAATTTTAAAAGTGGGAAATTCCGATTTCAGCGGAGCCATAATGATTTTACCCAATATAAAATCCCAAAAAATACCGACTATGGAAGCCCCTACTACAATTGCAATGATGGAACGTATCAAATGCCCTCTCAACTCAACTATGTGCCCCAGAAAGGACATTTCTCTTTCATTTTTTTCTTTTGACATTATGCTTCTATTCCATGGTTGATAAGGGCATGCAAGTCTAAAATGCCAAAGTATTTTTCATCTCTGTCAATAACGACCAATTGCCCTATGTTGTAATCTCTTAATTTATGAAAGGCATCTACTGCTTTTTCATCTTTGTATATGATTTTAGGATTAGACGTCAGTATATCTTTAGACAAAAGATCCTGATAGTCTTTATGTTTTTGAAGCATTCTTCTTAAATCCCCGTCAGTTATGACTCCCCGGATGTCCTCTCCTTCCAAAACTACCGTAATACCGTTTCTGCCCGAAGTCAGCGAATCAATTACTTCATAAATCGTAGAATCCGGCTTCACAAAAGGAC
>CAZKOC010000323.1:0-2660 GCA_964554275.1 uncultured Weeksellaceae bacterium | reverse complement strand
TAACTAAGCGATAAAAAAATGACAGGGACAGTAATTCAATTAGAAAGGGCATTTGTTTACCAAAGAAATCATTTGGTTTTGAGTAATGTAGATTTTGAACTGAATGAAGGTGAATTTGCATACCTGATTGGTAAAACAGGAAGCGGGAAAAGTAGTTTGCTGCGTGTTCTTTATGGCGATTTGCCATTGGAAGAAGGATACGGGAAAGTAGTGGAGATTGATTTGAATGGTATGAAAGTTAGTAAAATTCCGGTGCTCAGACGCCATTTGGGTATTGTATTCCAGGATTTTCAGCTTTTGTTGGATAGAAATGTAGAAAGAAACTTATCATTTGTATTGAAAGCGACAGGCTGGAAAGACAAAAGTTTAATCAATGACAGGATTGACGAGGTTTTGGAAAGTGTTGGGATGATTTCCAAAAAGAAAATGATGCCATTCCGGCTTTCCGGGGGTGAGCAACAACGTATTTCCATCGCACGTGCCTTATTGAATCACCCTAAATTGATTTTAGCAGATGAGCCTACGGGAAACTTAGATCCGGAAACCTCTGTAGAAATCATGAATTTGATTCTCAATTTATCGAAAGAGCAAAATGTTGCCGTCCTCATGGCAACACATGATTACAACATAATCCAAAAATTTCCTGCCAAAACCTTTAAATGTGAAGACGGAAAAGTCAGTGTTGTAGAATCTTCCGAATCACTTTTTGCAGGTTAATTATGCTTTCCGTTCTGATTCCCGTTTACAATTGGGACATCACTTCGCTGGTAAAGGAAATCCACCACCAATGTTCAGAATTAGCCATTGATTTTGAAATTATAGTGTTAGATGATTTTTCACCGGATTTAAATCTCAGGAAAATCAATTCAGAGCTTAAATTGGGCAATTACAATTATGTCCAGTCCGGAAAAAATTTGGGAAACGCGGAAGCAAGAAACGAACTTTCGAGGCTGGCCGGATATGATACTTTTCTTTTCCTGGATTGTGATGTAATTCCTGTCAGGAAAGAATTTGTCAAAAGATACCTGGAATTCACAGGTGAAAAAAAAATAGTTTGCGGAGGGATTTTGTATGAGGATTTAAAAGATGATAAATTTTCACTCAGATGGAAATTTGGTAAAAAGCACGAGGAAATTCCTCCGCTTGAAAGCCAAAAGAATCCATATTTGAATATTCGCGGATGTAATTTTTTTATCCCGAGAGAGATTTTTCTCCGTTATCCATTTACAACATTATATGCTTCTTATGGGTATGTAGATACTTTTTTTGCATTGAGCTTACAAAAGGCAAGTGTAGAAGCAGTACATATTGATAATCCTGTTTATCATTTAGGATTGGAGGAAAATGAAGTGTATGTTCATAAGTTCGAAAAATCCATCAAAAATGCAAAGTGGCTGGTAGAAACTCACCCCGAAATAGCTAATCATCTAAGGCTGGTTGTTTTTTATAAAAAAATGAAGAATTTAGGTTTGCATCAATTGATTTCAATTATTTTCAGAACTTTCAGGAAACCTATATTAAAGAATTTGTATTCCTCAAACCCTTCATTGTTTCTATTTCAGGTATATAAACTGGGTTATTTATGTTCTTTGAAAGAAGAATAAATTTTTTCCAATTTCTTTTCCTCATTTTCCCAATTGAAAATCTCCGCGGCATTTTTCAGATTTTCAGTATAAGACTCTTTCCCTTCATCCAGCATTTCCCGGATCATTTTTGCAATATGTTCAGGCTCGTGATTTTCAATGGTTTTGCCGATTCCGTAAGTTTCAATTGTATTTTTAATTTCAGGGAGATAAGTTCCTAAAATTGGAATTCCGGCATGGGTATAATCAAAAATTTTGTTGGGCAGAGCGTATCGGTAACTGATGCCGAAGTCTTCTTCCAGACCCAATCCCAAATCGGCTTTGGGAGTGATTTGTTTTAATTCGTTTGGAGAAACACTGCCTAAAAACTGTACTTTTTCGGTTAAGTTTAATTCTCGAACTAATTTTTCAAATTCGGCTTTTTTAGGCCCGTTTCCTATAATCCACAATTGAGTATTTTCCATAAACTGCATACCCTCAATCATCTTATCAATCCCTCGGCTGAAATTTATAGCACCCTGATAAATCAATACTTTTTCATCAGGTTTAATTTTTGGAAGCTGAATTTTTATTTCATTATCTAAAATAGGTTTAACAACCGGAACATTCATGATTACTTCCGGGCGGATTTTGTATTCTTTTTGAAACCAATCCGCATAACCGTTGCTAACCGTATAAAAATGTTTGATTTTCGGAACAATTGATTTTTCCAGCGTTTTCCAGATTTTCTTTTTGAATTTTCGGTTGTGCAAAGTCGGAGCTTCAGAAAAAATTTCATGGCTGTCAAAAACCATGTCCAATCCTTTGATTTTGCTCACCCAATAATTCGGTAGCAAGGAATCTAAATCATTGGCTAACAATATGTCACCTTTTTTTGAAATGCTCCATAATCTGAAAAATAATTTGAAATTAAAATCCATGTACATTTTTATCCCGCTTTGCGAAGCGAGTTTCAAAACGTTAATTTTATATGGAAAATTAAAATCAGGAGTTCCGCGTAAATTGGTTGCCACAACTTCTATATCAAATCCGAATTTTTGCAGCGAACCGCAAACTTTCTGAACTCGCTGGTCGCCT
>CAZKOC010000322.1:0-2669 GCA_964554275.1 uncultured Weeksellaceae bacterium | reverse complement strand
TTAAATCGTTTTTGACCCAAACTACCAACAATTGCGAGAGGCAGCTTTCATAAAACAAAATAAAGAAAAATGGTTGGAATTTGAAAAATCATTGTACAGTTCAGGAGAAAAAAAACCTGAACGGCTTGCTGATTTATTCATTCAAATCAACAATGACCTCGCGTATGCACAAACTTATTATCCGAAAAGCAATGTTATAAAATACCTGAATGCGCTTACCATAACCGCTTATCACAAAATTTACGGACAAAGGAAATCTAAAAAGGGGATGGCAAACTTCTGGCAATATGAAGTGCCGATGATTATGTACCAATACCGGAAATATTTTTATTTTTCATTCGGACTTTTCTTTTTGATGATTATCATCGGTGTGTTTTCGTCTATTTATGAACCCCAGTTTGTACGTTCCATTTTGGGAGACGGTTATGTGAATATGACTGAAGACAACATACAAAATGGTGATCCATTGGCTGTTTATAACAACACTTCAACTTTTGGGGATTTCAATAGTTTTTTTCGTATTGCATTCAATAATCTCAGGGTAGGCTTGATGTCATTTTTGTATGGACTTTTTGGAGGAATCGGTTCTATGTACTTTATGCTGGTAAATGGTGTGATGGTGGGGAGTTTCCAGTATATGTTTTACGAAAAGGGGCATTTTTTTCTTTCCTTGCGGACTATTTGGATGCACGGTGCTATGGAAATCTTTGCAATGTGTATAGAAATCGGAGCAGGGATTTTAATGGGAACCAGCTACATTTTCCCGGGAATCCTGACCCGGAAACAGGCTTTCTTTCAAAAAGGAAAATCCGCGTTGAAAATTGTTATCAGCACAATTCCTTTTACATTGGCCGCTGCGCTGATTGAAGGTTACCTTACTCAATATGCCAATGAAATGCCCATTGTACTGGCAGCATTTATTGTATTGGGAACTTTTTCACTGATATGCTGGTATTATTTGATTTATCCGCATATTGTTTTCCGAAGGAACCAAAAGGATATTTCTTATCTTCTAAAAGAAGTTGCTTATGAAAAAGATTAAGCTTCTTTTACTGATACTACTAATAGGATTTTTTGTTTACGGACAAGATTCCATTGTTATCGAAACCGTTGACACAATAGTAAGCAAAGATGTATACCTCGGCCAATACCAACCTGAAAATGAAACTCCTTCTGCTGAAAACAGAGAAAAAACCGAATTCAACAACCGGAAATTAGAGGAGGATTTTAAAGATGATTATAAAGGAGAAGATTTCAATTATGACAGAATCGTAAAAGAAATAACCTATAGTCCTCCTATGTTTCAACTTTCTGGAGGGATTTTACAATTTTTGATGTTTACCGTATTGGCAATAATTATTGTGATAGTTATATTTTTCATCATACGAAATGCAGGAGGATTTTCATTCGGAAAAGAAAAAAGGAAAATAAAATACGATACTTCCGAAGAATCGAGAGAAGAAGATTTAGATGAAATCGGGAATAATAATTTTGAGATTCTCATTCAAAAAGCAAAGTCCGGACAAGATTACAGAAAAGCTGTACGGTATTACTACCTATGGGTTTTACAGAAATTAACCGACCGGAATCTCATCAAATGGGATAAAGACAAAACCGACTATGACTATTTATTGGAATTGAAGGATCACTCCGTCAAAGAAGATTTTTCAACCAATACTTATATTTATGATTATACATGGTATGGAAATTTTGAATTGAATTCAAAAGAATTTGAACTGGCAGAATCTATTTTTCAACGGACTTTAAAAAAAATAAATTGAAAAATCGAATAGAAAAACATCTGTCTGTATTTATATTCTTCCTAATCTTTGGCTGTAGTGAAAGACCTGTCAATTGGGCACCTACGTTTGATTCTTCTCACACAATTCCTTACGGAACTTATGTTTTGCACAGAGAACTAGCAGCACTTTTTCCGTATTCAAAGGTTACAAATATCAAAGACAACACTTATGAATATCTGGAAAAAATACAATATGATTATCGGACAGATAATTATGTTTTGATCTATCCAACCGACTTATTTACCGATGCGACCTGGGAAAAACTGCTGAGCTATGTAAACAACGGCGGGACTGCATTTGTTTCTTTGGGAATTGAAAATCCTACTTTTGAGAAATATCTTGAAGTCCAGTACCATTCTTTTGAGCCGCCTGATTATGCGGATGAGGTCAATACTACTTTATCGGTATCCGCTTCCGGAAAAGAAAAATCATATAAATTCCGGAAGGGAGCCGGAACAAATTATTTTTCCGGTTTTAATCCCGAAACCACAGAGGTACTGGGACATATTACTTACAAAGAAAAAAAAGAGCCCAATTTCCTGAAGGTTTACCACGGAAGCGGATATTTTTTACTTCATACTGAACCCTATGCGTTTACCAACTACTATATGCTGCGGAGTGACAATTATAAATATGTAGCAGACGTACTTTCTTATTTGCCGGATGAAGACATCATTTGGGATAATCACAGAATTAACCAAAGGGAAAGCATAAGAAGTAACGGAGGGTTTTTCAACGCGTTGGGATTCATCATTAAACATCAATCTCTGCGGTGGGCATTTTTCTTGCTGGTCACAATGGGGTTATTGTTCCTGCTTTTCAATTCGAAACGAAGGCAAAAAGCAATCAGGATTATACAGCCTTATC
>CAZKOC010000321.1:0-2671 GCA_964554275.1 uncultured Weeksellaceae bacterium | reverse complement strand
AGGGCTAAAATTCCGTTATTTGTACATAAATTCTTTGATTGCGGTTCAGGTATAAAATAGCATTATTTTTCTGTTTGATTTTGGTTGCGTTTGCTTGGGGGCAGGTTCCTTCCTGGCAAAACGATAACTCCAGAAAAGATTCTATCGTGATTTCAGATACCATTCAGCTGGGTGCAAATGTGATTTTACCTGAAAAATTTTTTGTATTCGATGAGGAAGGAAAACCTTTACCCGAATTATTTTATACAGTAGATTATACTACCGGAAAAATTTACTTCGATCCGTCGTTAAAAGATCAAAAAGCAACTGTTTCCTACTTCATCCATCCGGATTTGCAGCAAACCGCTTTTTTTTCAAAAGACACAGCGTTGATTATTGAACCTACAAAAGAAAATATATTCTATTCGTTAGGAGAAGAACGGATCAAGGAAAAAAAACCATTTGACGGGCTCAACAGCCGTGGTTCGTTGGTCCGCGGAATCCGGTTCGGGAACAATCAAAGCGCTTCCACCCAGTCATCGCTCGACTTGCAGCTTTCGGGTAACTTAACTGATGAAATAGGTATTAACGCGGTAATTTCCGACACCAACGTACCCATTCAGGCAGATGGTTATACACAGCAACTACAGGAGTTTGACAAAGTTTATGTCGAATTGTTTAATAAAAATTCAAGGATCAGAGCAGGGCATATTGATTTGGTTCAGGACAAAGATTTCTTTGGAAATTTCACACAGAAAGTAACCGGACTACAAATCGGAACCGAATTGACCCATGCAAATAATTCCAAAACCAGGATTCAGGTAGCGGGAAGTACTACACGCGGTGAATTTGCCACAAGAAAAATTACAGGGGAAAATGGAAACCAGGGGCCATACCGCCTTTCGGGAAATAACAAGGAATTGTTCATCATCATTGTTTCCGGCAGTGAAAGAGTTTATCTTGACGGAGTGTTGCTGACCCGTGGCGAAAACAACGATTATGTCATCAATTACAATACGGGTGAGTTGACCTTTACCAGCAACCGCCTGATTACGGCAAATTCACGTATTACAGTTGAATATCTTTATGCCAACAGGAGCTATTCCCAGTTTTTGATGTATGGTGGAGTTGAACACGAGTCGGAACGATTCCGTATTGCAGGTCATTTTTATTCCAACGGCGATTCTAAAAACAATCCGTTGAATGATAACCTGAGTGATCAGGACAAACAAATTCTTGCCGACGCCGGGAATAATCCGGATGAAATGTACAATACCACAGCGATTCCGGCTGAGTATAACCCCGACAGGAATTTATACCGGAAAATTACAATAGACGGAGTCGAAATTTTTGAATATTCAGACAATCCGGAAGATGAACTTTACCAGGTTACTTTTACCCTTGTGGGTAACAACAAAGGAAATTATGTGAAAAGCGATGTGGAGGTAAACGGGAAGATATTTCAATATGTGGCACCTGTCGCCGGGGTTCCTCAAGGAAATTACGAGCCCATCCGTCAGCTGGTGCCGCCGAAAAGGCTGCAGCTTTATACTGTCAATTCCGCATATAAATTGAAAAACAATGGATTGGTCGGGCTGGATCTGGCGATGAGCAACGAAGATCTGAATTTATTTTCCGATAAGGATGATGGTGAAAATATAGGATTCGCAGGAAGGGTTTACGGAAACAAAAGATTCCAAATGAATAACTGGAGATTAACGCCATTGTTTGAACTTTCTTACATTCAGAAAAATTACCAATCCATTCAACGGTTGAGAACGGTTGAATTTACCCGGGACTTTAATTTGGAACAGGAACTTTCCAACGCCAATCAGACTTATTTAAGAGTCGGGCTGCAAACGAATTACAAAGATTCGTTGAATTTGAATTACAACTTGCATTATTTAAACAATGAAAATCAGTACACCGGGATCAAGAATGATTTAAACCTGAATTATAAAAACGACAAGAATTTTGCGCAAGCAAATTTTTCTTTGCTGAATTCGGAAAAACATTCCCTTCTCAATCCTGAACTGGATCCGGACAAATCACAATTTCTCCGTTATCAGGCACTGGCGAAACGAAAAATCTGGAAATCGTTTTGGGTGGGCGCGCAGTACATGGGAGAAAACAATGAAATTGAAAATCATCTGCTTGCCACAGAAGGAAATAATTTATCGGAATTGTCTTTTCGCTGGGATGAAATCCAGGCCATGGCGGGGATTGGAGATTCAACGAGTATGAATCTTCAACTGACTTATTACAACCGCAGGGATGACTCCATTCGTTTAGGGGTGATGCAAAGAATTTCAGTTTCAAACGGATTGATTTTACAGTCCAAATTAATCAACAAAACAGATCATCGATTGGAGTTGACCGGGCATTACCGTTCGGTTAACTATCAGTACGAAGATATGCCGAGCGAAGATTACATAACCGGCAATATCCGCTGGTACAAAAGCTTTTTCAGGGGAGGAATGGTCGTAAATTCTTTTTATGAACTGGGAAGCGGAGTGGAACCGCAGCGGGAATTTGAATATGTAAAAGTAACTGACGGAATGGGGATTTACAAGTGGACGGATTACAATGGTGACGAAATCGAGCAACTGGATGAATTCGAAGTGGCTGAATTCCAGGATCAGGCAAATTACATACGGGTTTATACCAACACCGTCGAATACATAAAAACCAA
>CAZKOC010000320.1:0-2679 GCA_964554275.1 uncultured Weeksellaceae bacterium | reverse complement strand
GCTTTTTCATGAAAAATATGATTTTCGTTATAATTTGGCACAAAAGTATAAATTTATTTAGACTTAATCCAAATTAAAATTACATTTGCCGAGTGATTTAAATCAATAAAGTTTAATTAAAAAAAATATAAAATGAAACGAATTTTACTAGTCCTTTTGACAATAGGAATGAGCTTTGTAAACGCTCAGGTAGATGAGTATGGTTACACAACGGTAGAGTTATCTACCGGCACGGGATATTCTAACCGTGTATTTTTTGATTTATCAGCTAATAACACCGTTACGCAACCTGCAAATAATTGGGATATAGCTTTTTGGAGAATCAATGCGATGGATTTCGGAACCCGTGTAAATGATGCCCGGAATATTGAAGTTTACCAGGCATCTAACAATCCTGCGGACTGGGAAGCAATCAGCATCGCAAACATGACTTCCTGGGGCGAGCCTTTATACAACCCGGATTTAACTGAAAATATCAATGAAGGTGCTTTTGAGCAGGGTTCTGCAACTTATGGGTGGGGTGAATATAACCCGGTAAGCCATCATATCGAAGGTAAAGTCATTTTTGTTTTGAAATACCTGGATGATGAATCTTATATCAAATTCATGATCGAAGATTATTTCGGAGGTTATACATTTAAATATTCGAAATGGAACGGAAGTGCTTGGGAAGCAACCCAAACCAAAACTGTAGCGAATGGTTCCAATAATACCTATTTCAATTATTTTTCTTTCGCTACAAATGCAGAAGTTCCGAATAATGAACCTGAAATAGGTTCATGGGATTTAATGTTTACCCGTTACTGGACTTTTTATATGGACATCATGATGTACCGCATGGCAGGTGTTATCCAAAGCCCTGAATTACAAATAGCAAAATCCGAAGAAGTACAGGCTACAGGAAACATTACTTTACCTGCTGAAGGAAACTTTTCTGAAGTGATCACTACTATCGGTCACAGTTGGAAACCAACAACCGGGGTTTATGACAACGTTGCATACTACATCAAACAAAATGATCAGATTTACAGATTGTATTTCATAGAAAACGGAGGGCAATCAACAGGTAATATGTTTTTCAAATACAAAAATGTAACCGGAGACATGGGTGTGACTGAACTGAACAGCGAATTATCATTTGGTTTGTATCCGAATCCTACACAAAATAAACAGGTTACTTTGGTGTATGATGTGAAAAATTCGATGAACAGTCAAACAAAAGTTTCTATCTACAATTTAACAGGGCAGAAAGTTTTCGAAATAAATATCCAAAACCAATCAGGCTTTTATCAAAAAGAATTAAATCTGAACCAATTGCCTACAGGAACTTATGTAGTGGTTTTGGAATCCGGAAAAAGCAAAGCAAACAAAAAGTTGATCGTAAAATAAGCTGTCAATCTTTTTCAACCTAATTTGAAGTAGCTCCTTATCCTTTTTGGGTAAGGAGTTTTTTATGCATAAAAAAATCGCTTATCAAAAGACAAGCGATTTCTAAAAAGTGCGGGTGGAGGGACTCGAACCCACACACCTCGCGGCACCAGATCCTAAGTCTGGCGTGTCTACCAATTTCACCACACCCGCAAAAGGACTGCAAATATACATTAAAAAATTCTTTTCCAAAATTTCTATTTTGGAATTTTTATGATTCTGTGAATTCCTTTACTTTTGCCTTAAACGAATTATAGTATGGAAATCAGCGGAAGAATTAAAAAATTGTTTGAAACTCAGTCATTTTCAAGCGGATTCAGAAAAAGAGAAATTGTAATTACAACTCAGGAACAGTATCCTCAGGATATTTTGATAGAATTCACTCAGGATAAAATTGATTTGTTAAATCCACTTTCTGAAGGAGATGAAGTGAAAGTATCAATTAATCTGAGAGGTCGGGAATGGATCAATCCTGAAGGAGTAGCGAAATATTTCAACAGCATACAGGGATGGAGGCTGGAAAAATCAGGAGACACGCCAAAGTCATTGAATGAATATGCAGATTTACCACCGGTGTCAAACGATTACCTCGAGGGTGCGAATGAGCCGGATGATCTACCTTTTTAAATGAACATACACAAGCAGCTAGAAAAAGAACACAGCAAAGAAAATTCGCTCAGGATTGTTTCTTATATTGGAAATGATTCTGAGCGGTTTCATGAATTGATGAATTGTTTCTTTATGGAAACAAAAGATTACCGTGTTCCGCAGAGAGCTGCTCATGCATTGTCGCTTACATTTGACAAACAGCCGCAATTGATCCTTCCTTACCGTGAAAAATTAATTCACAGCCTTGCAAATCCGGATCTGAAATCATCCTTAAAAAGAAATATTCTCAGAGTATTGCAGTTTACCAAAATCGAAGAAGAATGGATGGGGAATTTATACGAAAATTGCTTTGGTTTTTTGGCAGATCCAAAAGAAGAAATTGCCATCCGGGCTTTTTCTATGACCGTTTTGTACAACATATCAGAAAGATTCTACGAATTGAAGCCTGAGTTGCAGGTAATGATAGAATCTGTTTTGGCAGAACCCGAAACCTCACCGGGAATTCAATCCAGGGGAAAGCAGATTCTCAAAAAAATATATGCCGGTAAACAGTAGCTTTTTTCAGGTCGGCTACGAATTAGAAAAAAAATTATAAATTGCATCTGTTTTAATTTTAACAAAGAAGAGTTTCATTTGGCACTC